>JACRNO010000056.1 GCA_016234855.1 Deltaproteobacteria bacterium
ACCTCTTTTTTCTTATCTGCAAGCGCCTTGAACCGTTCGAAGGCCGCGCCGAGATGTTCGACGCTCATGTCATAACCCAACTCATGAAGCCGCTCCTTTAGCGCGTGCCTGCCAGAGTGCTTGCCAAGTACGAGCTTGGAGCGCAAAAGCCCGACCGATTCCGGCGTCATTATCTCGTACGTGGACTTGTCCTTGAGAAGGCCGTCCTGATGGATGCCTGATTCGTGCGCGAACGCGTTGTCGCCGACTATCGCCTTGTTTGGCTGGACCATGATGCCCGTGATGCCGGTTACAAGCCTGCTCGACGGGAATATCTCGGTCGTGTTTATGCCTGTGTCAAGCCCTATGACGTCGCGCCTGGTCTTGAGTATCATGACAATCTCTTCGAGCGAGGTGTTGCCCGCGCGCTCTCCTATGCCGTTAATCGTGCACTCGACCTGGCGCGCCCCGTTCATCACCGCTGCAAGTGAGTTCGCGACCGCAAGGCCCAGGTCGTTGTGACAATGGACGGAGATTACCGCCCTGTCGATATTAAGCACCTTCTCCCGTATCCCCCTGATGAGCGCGCCGAAAGTATCCGGAAGCGCATAGCCCACGGTATCCGGGATGTTCACGGTCGAGGCCCCGGCGGAGATTACCGCCTCTATGACCTCGTAGAGATACTCGGGCTCGGACCGGGATGCGTCCATGGGAGAAAATTCCACGTCCTCCACATAACCGCGCGCGCGCGTGACCATCTCGACCGCCCGCTTCAACGCCTCCTGCCTGGTCAGCTTGAACTGGTGCTTGAGGTGTATGTCGGACGTGGAGATGAAGGTGTGTATGCGCGGCTTGGGCGCGCCCTTGAGCGCTTCCCATGCTGCGTCTATGTCGTCTTCCCTTGCGCGGGCAAGGCTGCATATCACCGGCCCCTCGACCTCATGCGCCACGCGCCTTACCGAGTCGAAGTCTCCGGGAGAGCTGAAGGCAAACCCGGCCTCTATGACGTCCACGCCGAGCTTGGCCAGTTGTTTTGCAATCTGAATCTTTTCTTCAACGTTCATCGACGCGCCGGGCGATTGCTCGCCGTCGCGCAGCGTCGTGTCGAATATCCTTACCCTGTTATCCATGATTATCCTGCCTTATATGTCATTCCCGGGACCTTGTTCGGGAATCCAGGGAAGTTGTGCGTTATCCATTAAACACCAAACGACCGGATTCCCGCCTGGCCGAAAATGACGAACACCCTTTTGCTTATGCGCCAATCTCCGGGCCTCGCAAAGAGGGCGGCGTGGAGGATGACCGTCAACCTGCGCCCCGCTATCAGTCTCCGTCCTCATCCTCGTCCACCACCCTCATGGTAAGTCGTCTCTTCCTTCTGTCTATGAGCGTGGTTATGGGCCCGGATACCACGTATCCGAACGCCAGCACAAAGAGCATTACCTTCGGCTCCGCAGCCACCACTATGCCGAGCAGTATCAAACCGACGAGCAGACGAAAGGGCTTGCGCTGCGAGAAGTTAAGCTCCTTGAAACTGTAGAACTTGACATTGCTTACCATAAAAAACGCCAAAAGGTAGACGAGCACCAGCACAGTGATATGCTTGGCCATCTCCTGCCCGCGCCCTATGTAGAAGAACATCAGTACGGTCGTGGACACAAGGGCGGCCGCGGCCGGTATGGGCAGCCCGTTGAAACGCTTGCTCTCGATTGTGCCTATCTGGACGTTGAAGCGCGCAAGGCGCAGCGCCCCGCACACGACGTAAAGGAAGGCCGCCAGCCAGCCGTAACGGCCGAAAGGCCGAAGCGCCCATGTAAAAATAAGTATGCCCGGCGCAAGGCCGAAGGCGACGAGGTCGGCAAGCGAGTCGTACTCGACCCCGAACCTGCTCGTTGTGCCGGTCAGCCGCGCCACCCTTCCGTCAAGCCCGTCAAGCACGGCGGAGACGAGGATGGCCCACGCCGCGTACTCGAATTGGCCGTCAAGAGCGGCTATTATCGAATAGAAGCCGCCGAATAGACTCGCCGAGGTGATGAGATTAGGCAGTATGTATACGCCCTTCCGGAGGCTCTTTCTCCGGCTGCTCAACTGGTCTACTTCATTGTCTATCATCATATAAATCCTTAAGCCGGAAGCAATGGCTGAAACGTCCGGCTTTTTGTGTCCACGGGATTTCAACCTCTCGCGATATCTACGCCAACCGCCCCTATGCGGCCCGCTTGATATCCCGGCAGTTCAATGCCTTGCGCCCCTGCGCGTTTTTTTACCGTCCCGCGCCGGTCTTGAAGGCGGCGCCGGTGCTCCGGACTTTACAGAATCAGCGCCAGACGGGTTCTTGTGCGCCCACCTTGCAAGTATCGACGAGCCTGCGCTCACCTTATCGCCGACCTTCACGGCCAGGGCCGAGTCCTTCGGCAGGTATACGTCCACCCTCGAACCGAACCTTATCATGCCGAAACGCGCGCCCTTTGCAAGCTCGCTTCCCTGCCGCACATGACAGACGATGCGCCTTGCTATCAGACCGGCTATCTGGTTAAAGACTATGACCCGGCCCTGCGGCGTCCTGAGAAAGACGGCGTTCTGCTCGTTCTCAAGCGAGGCCTTGTCAAAGGACGCATTGAAAAACTTGCCCGGATTATAGACGACCTTTGTCACCGCGCCCGTGGCCGGAGAGCGGTTGACGTGGACGTTGAAGACGTTCATGAATATGCATATCTTCAGAACGTCAGCGCCGAGGAAACGGTCGTCGCGCTCGATACCCGCCTTTATGACCCTGCCGTCGGCAGGGCTTACGATAGAGGTCTCATCAACTGGTATCTCCCTTTCCGGATCCCTGAAAAAGTTAAGGACAAAAAGAAATAGCAGCCCGAAGAATATCTCAAACCACCAGAGCCACGGCATCCATGCGCCTGCCGCGCCGATAACAACCACCGGCGCAAGCGAGATAAGGACGAACGGGATACCCTCCCTGGCAATTGGAAGAAGACGCAAGTTGAACACTCCTTTGTTGGGAGGTGGGTTACTTCCCACATCACATCTTTAATTCTTGGCTTTATCCACAATCTTTCCCTTCTTGAGCCACGGCATCATATCGCGGAGCTTCGCGCCGACGGCCTCTATGGGATGAGACTGCCCCTTACGCGTAAGCGCGGTGAATACGGGCTTATTCGCCTTGTTCTCAAGCATCCAGTCCCTTGCGAACTCGCCGGATTGTATCTCGTTCAATATCCGCTTCATCTCGCGCTTCGTCTCGTCGGTGACGACGCGTGGCCCGCGCGTGAGGTCGCCGAACTGCGCGGTGTTGCTGATGGAATATCTCATGTTAGATATGCCGCCCTCGTATATGAGGTCGACTATGAGCTTCATCTCGTGGAGACACTCGAAATAGGCCATCTCCGGCGGATAACCGGCCTCGGTAAGCGTCTCAAAGCCTGCCATGATAAGGGCACTGACGCCGCCGCACAATACCGCCTGCTCTCCGAATAGATCGGTCTCGGTCTCGTCCTTGAAGGTCGTCTCGATGACCCCGGCGCGCGCTCCGCCGATAGCGCTTGCGTACGCAAGCGCTATGTCAAGCGTGTCGCCTGCCGGGTCCTGATGTACGGCCACAAGCGCCGGAACGCCGCCGCCCTTGGTGAACTCGTGGCGCACCAGATGACCGGGGCCTTTTGGCGCGGCCATGAACACGTTCGTGTCCTTTTCCGGCGTAATCTGGCCGAAGTGAATATTAAAGCCGTGAGCAAACGCAAGGTACGCGCCCTTCTTGAGGTGTGGGGCGATATCGGACTTGTAGACGTCGCCCTGCGTCTCGTCGGGTATCAATATCATTACGACGTCGGCTTCTTTAACCGCGGAGGCGACCTCTTTAACCACGACGCCCGCCGCCACGGCCTTCTTCCATGAGTTGCCGTCCTTCTTAAGGCCGACGCGTACATCGACCCCGCTCTCCTTCAGGTTGAGCGCATGGGCGTGCCCCTGACTTCCGAAGCCGATTATGGCAACCTTCTTTGACCGTATCTTCTCGATATTCGCATCCTTGTCGTAATAGACCTTCATCAAACCAGCCTCCTTTAAGTAATCCGTTATCGGTAATCGGTTGCCGGTTATCCGTTATCGGTTGTCGGTTAATATGTTTACGTTTTTACTGATAACCGTCCACTGATAACCGATAACCCTTCAACGCTGCTTGGGCGTCCTTGCCATGGCGATGCGCCCGGTGGATACGAACTCCTTTATGCCGAACGGGCGCAGGAGCTCGGTAATGGCGCGTATCTTCTCCTCGTCGCCCGTAATCTCTATGGTGTAGCTGCGCGGGCTTACGTCAACGACCTTGGCCCTGAAGATATCGACAATGCTCAATATCTCGGCGCGGTTCTCCTGATTGGACGAGACCTTGATGAGCGCAAGCTCGCGCTGGATGTGCGCCTCTCCGGTGAAGTCGTGCACCTTGATAACGGAGATAAGCTTGTTGAGCTGTTTGTTTATCTGCTCTACGACCTTGTCGTCGCCGCGCGTGACTATAGTCATGCGCGAGACCGCCGCGTCAAGCGTCTCTGCAACCGTCAGAGACTCTATATTGAAACCGCGACCTGAAAACAGACCGGCTATCCTCGACAGTACCCCAAACTCGTTTGATACAAGCACTGATATCGTGTGGCGCATCTTAAAAAACCCCCTAAGTCCCCCTGTAAAATTCCCCCTCTTTTAAAGAGGGGGCAAGGGGGAGTTACGTTTGAGCCGCCTGAAAGCTAACCCCTCCCAACCTCCCCTTTAAAAAGGGGAGCGTTGCATAACCGGTATTTTACCGTCATGCCCGGACACATCTATTGGGCATCCATAAAAAAGACGTGGATTCCCGCCAAATACACGCGGGAATGACAGACAAAGACTTGTGCGCTAACGTTATGCTTTTGGCGCCTTGTGCGCTAACGTTATGCTTTTGGCGCCTTCATGTGACGCGATAGCGGCCACGTATGCAGAGGTCTCTTTAAAAGAGGGATGAGTTTGTCTCTCCCCTCAAATTTTCTTCAGCCCCACCTTAAAAAAGGGGGAAGCTCAAAATCCCCTCGTTCTTTCACGAGAAAAGGTTCATCATGCAACAAATCAGGCATAAAGGCCTGAGCTACAACAACGACTAATTCCGGTTACACCAACAGCATCTTATTCAACGGCTCGCCCGACGGCACCATCGGATAGACGTCCTCGAACGGGTCGACTTTGAAGTCCATTATCACGGGCGTATCCTTGACCGCGAGCGCCTGTTTGATTACCAGGGCGACCTCATCCGGCTTCGTGGCTCGCAGGCCTATCGCCCCGTACGCCTCGGCGAGTTTCACAAAGTCCGGGGCAACCGAAACGCACGTGTGCGAGTATCTCTTGTCGTAGAAGAACTCCTGCCACTGGCGCACCATGCCGAGGACCTGATTGTTCAATATGGCAATCTTTATGGGCAGCTTGTACTGCACGGCCGTTGCAAGCTCCTGTATGTTCATCTGCAGCGAGCCGTCGCCCGCGATGCCTATGACCGTCGCGTTGGGACAGGCCACCTGCGCGCCTATGGCAGCCGGAAAACCGAAGCCCATGGTGCCGAGCCCGCCTGAGGTGATAAACGTCCTGGGCCTGTCGTACTTGAAGAACTGCGCGGCCCACATCTGGTTCTGGCCGACCTCGGTCGTGACTATGGCCTTGCCCTTCGTGGCCTCGTAAAGTTTCTCAATGACGAACTGCGGTTTGATTTTGCCCTTCGCTTCCTGCTTGTACGAGAGCTTGTGGCTGGCGCCCCATTCGTCAACCTGCTTGAGCCAATCCCCCGTTCCCTTCTTGAATGCATTAAGCGCTTTTGTCGGCGGTATAAGCTCGCACATCTCTTTTAAAACGTCCTTCACGTCGCCGACTATCGGGATGTCAACCATGATGTTCTTGCTTATCGAGGTCGGGTCGATGTCGATGTGCACGATGCCCGCGTAGGGCGCGAACTCGTCAAGCTTGCCCGTAACCCTGTCGTCAAACCGCGCGCCGACCGCGATGAGGCAGTCGGTATTCATCACCGCCATATTCGCGGCAAAGGTGCCGTGCATGCCGAGCATGCCCATGAACTGCGGGCTCGTGCCCGGAAAGCCGCCGAGCCCCATGAGGGTATTCGTCACCGGCAGGCCGAGCCGGGTGGCAAAGGTCTTCAACTCGTTGGCCGCGCCTGAAAGGATTATGCCTCCTCCGGCATAGATGACAGGGCGCTTTGAAGACAATATAAAATCCATGGCCTTTTTGACCTGGCCCGAATGCCCCTTGTACGTCGGGTTATACCCCTCAAGATGCACGCGCTCCGGGTACTTATACTCGGCGGACGCCATCTGGATGTCCTTCGGTATATCAACGAGAACCGGGCCGGGCCTGCCTGTAGTAGCGATATAAAAGGCCTCCTTGATGATGCGCGGCAGGTCCTTCAAGTCCTTTACGAGATAGTTGTGCTTGGTGCACGGCCTCGTGATGCCGACGATATCCGCCTCCTGAAAGGCGTCGTTACCGATAAGCGCGGTCGGCACCTGTCCGGTGAAGACGACCATGGGAATGGAATCCATATACGCGGTGGCGATGCCGGTGACGGTGTTTGTCGCGCCCGGCCCTGACGTGACGATAACCACGCCGGGCCTGCCCGTCGCGCGCGCATAGCCGTCGGCCATGTGCACCGCGCCCTGCTCATGGCGCACAAGTATGTGCCTGAGCGGCTCGTCGTATAACACGTCGTAGATGGGCAATACCGCGCCGCCCGGAAAACCGAATACGGTATCGACCCCTTCTTTGATGAGACATTCTATGAATGTTTGCGCGCCTGTCTTTTTCATCTGTTTACCGCCGATTTCAAATGTGAATCAGTATAGTAGGGTGGGCTGTGCCCACCTTTTGCGCGATGGATTCACTGACATTTTGAAGGGCACAGCCCACAAAACTACGAAGATTACGTCTATGCGGCATTGATTTCAATAACTTCGCTAACGGAAGAAGGCGGAGGAACGCTTTCGCCTGCATCCCGAAGCCCCTCTATATGAAACTCAATAACCTCTTTGATAAGTCTCAAAACCTCTTCCCTCGTTTCTGCCGCGGCAATGCAGCCAGGCAGGTCGGGGACATGAGCTCCATAGCCAGCCTCACCCTTCTCGACGACTACCATGTATTTCATAACTTGCTCATCAGCTTCGCGAAGGGCCTACTCCAACCCGCCCGGCTTTTCCCTGTATTGCAACTTTGTTTCGACAATATGCGGGTCTCGTGCGCAATGAAAAATCCCTGAGATAACAATCTGCTTTCCTTCAATCATAAAGTATATCGCGTATGGGAATCTCCTAAGCAGACGGCGGCGAAATCCACCATAAACAATTGGATAAAGCAATGGGTTACGTGGTATCTCTTCGGCACAAGCATAAAACATCCTTAAAAATTCCTCGCCGAGTCCGTAAGATTTGACTTCATACCATAAATAACCGCCAATGACATCTTCCTCGACTTCGGGTAGAAAGCACAAGGAGTATGTCATTTCCTCTTTTCTATCCTTGCCCGAAGCTCTTCAAGGGAGATCAGCTTTCCCGGGGCAGATTCGTATCTTTTACGCCGACTGTCCAACTCCTCCCTGTGGCTCTTGGGGACAGGCACAACGGATTCGTCCGATGCAATACTGTCCCATAGGTCTTCAATCAAAAGTATTTTTTCAGGAGCGCTTAATTTGGCAATCTCCGGGATATCTTTTGCTCGCATTGTTTTTCTCCATTCTTTGCAACAGCACAATTGTCAGGTTACACTACGCTAACCCAGCAACCTACAAACTGTGGCGTCAGGAGTTTCCTCCTGACGCCCTGCCGCATGCCGTCGGGAGGAAGCTCACGACGGCACAACAAACTCTACTTCACCACCGCCCCTGTATTCGCGCTCGTTACGACCTTTGCGTAGCGCGCAAGCCAGCCGGTCTTTATCTTTGGCGCGGGCGGCTTCCAGCCTTTTTTGCGCGCCGCCAGTTCCTCGACGCTCACCTTAAGCTCAAGGCTCCGGTTCGGGATATCCAACAATATAATATCGCCGTCCCTGATAAACGCAATCGGGCCGCCCTCCATCGCCTCAGGCGAGATATGCCCGACGCACGGGCCGCGTGTGCCGCCGGAAAACCTGCCATCTGTTATAAGGGCGACGGACTCGCCCATGCCCATGCCCATAAGGGTTGCCGTGGGCGCAAGCATCTCACGCATGCCAGGGCCGCCGCGCGGGCCTTCGTATCTGATGACGATTACGGTGCCCGCCTGAATCTGTCTGCCAAGTATAGCCTTCATTGCAGCCTCTTCGGAATCAAAACAACGCGCCTTACCCGTAAACCGCATCATCTTTGCGCTGACCCCTGACTGCTTTACAACCGCGCCGAGCGGCGCGATATTGCCTTTGAGTATCGCTATGCCGCCTTCCGCGTGATACGGCTTATCGAGCGGGCGTATAACCTCGTCGTCTATGTCCTTCACCGCGTTGGCAATGGCCTTGACCCTCAGACCGGATACCGTGGGCCCGTCCTTGAGCTTGTCCTTGAGCCTTGACAAGACCGCCGGGATGCCGCCTGCCCAGTGGAGGTCTTCCATGTAGTGCGTACCGACCGGCTCTATGCAGGAGATGTGCAGGGTAGTCCTGCTTATCTCGTCAAAGGTCTCGAGCGGCAGCTTTACGCCCGCCTCGTGCGCTATGGCCAGAAGGTGCAGGACCGTATTCGACGAGCCGCCGAGGGCAAGGTCCACCCTTATCGCGTTCTCGAACGCGGCGCGCGTCATTATCTTACGCGGGGTCACGTTCTTTTTTACAAGCTCGACTATGCGCTCGCCGCTGGCGAATGCGATGCGCCTTTTTTCGGCGGTCTGCGCCATTGCCGTGCCGCACGTCGGCAGACTCATGCCCATTGCCTCGGTCAGGCAGTTCATGGTGTTGGCAGTATAAAGTCCCTGACAGCTCCCCGCGCCCGGGCACGCGCCGAGTTCGCACGCGTCAAGCTCGTCTTTGGATATCTTCCCCTCGCGAAAGGCGCCCATCGCCTCAAACGTATTCCTTATGAAAGACGTCCTCATGCCCTTGTAGCGGCCCGTCATCATAGGCCCGGCGGTGACGACGATAGAGGGTATGTTCAACCGCGCCGCGGCCATGAGCATGCCGGGCGTGATCTTGTCGCAGTTGGTCAGCAGGACAAGACCGTCGAATGCGTGCGCCTCTGCAACGCTCTCGATGATATCGGCTATCAGCTCCCTTGAAGGGAGCGAGTAGTGCATCCCCTTGTGCCCCATGGCAATGCCGTCGCAGACGCCGGGCAGGCCGAAGAGCATCGGATACGCCCCGCCGGTGTGCACGCCCTTTTCAATGAAACGCTCAAGGTCGCGCATGCCTATATGACCGGGGATGAGGTCTGAAAACGAGGTGGCAACGCCGATGAACGGCTTTTTCATCTCGGTCTTGGGCACACCGGTGGCGTATATAAGCGCCCTGTGGGGAACGCGCTCAAGCCCTTTCTTTATCCTGTCGCTGCGGTTTGGCATCTATTCCGTTCCGTTACGTTCGTTATTTACCAGGCTGCTGTTTGGCAGTTCGCCAAAGGCGAACCTTTAAATGGAAACTACCTTACCAACAAGAGCGTAGCTCTTCAAAAGTCCATCTGCTTCGTTGTCCGACCCACGCCACTTGGCGTGGGTGCCCCGGCTCGTCACCGCGGCGTATACACAACATACGCCTCATTATACGCCTCATTCCTCGCTCCTCAACGCCTCGCATATGGAGCTTTTGCAGACTTCGTCTGCTGGTAATGCAGTTGTTCATTTATATTGCTCGTCCAGCACCACTTTTCGATTCAAACCTTCGTTGCCTTACAAACGCATGCTGCAAAAGTGGTGATGGGCGAGCGGCCAGAGAGCAACCTTAACAAATTTTAGTTTTTCAGCAAACTGCTAACTACTCATGACCCAGACCCCGGAACCGTCTATCCGTTCACAGGGTCTGTGCCGTTTACGCCGCAATCTCAATTACCAAGTTTGTCAATCTTACGGGTCATCTCGTCCTTGAGCGAGAGCTTCAGCTTCTTGAGCTTATTCACTTCAACGGTGTCGGCAGGGGTAAGGTGTAGCTTCTTTTCATACTTTGCAAGCTTGGATTCACAGTCCTTATGCGCCTTATGACTCTTTCTGAAAGCCGCATCCTCGTCAAGCAGTTTTTTTATGAGTCTGTCTTCACTAACGCCATGCTCCATAAAAAACCTCCTTTTTCTGGATTACAGGAACCGTCCGCCGCCTTTAAGCCGCCCCTTTTTGCCGCCACCTCCCGTCAGTATCCGCCGCCAGAGAGCATAACCGCCCGGCGCGGAAAAGATAATGAAACCAATTTGTTATATTAACCCGAGCGCCCCGGTCTTGTCAACCCATCGGCGCAAAACGGACAAAAACCGGTATACATGGAACGCCAAGTTTATTATATAATATCGCAACGTTTCTAACAACAGTATTATCTGCCCGCGTCATCACGCGCCGGGCCGGGCTGCCTTCACCTCGACCTCGGATTTACGCAGATAAACAGGGACAAGCGCGCCCGGCTCTACCATCTTTTCAGGCGCGTTCATGGCCAGCATGGCGACGTTTAACGCCCTTACGTGCCATAGCTCGGCCGGGGCTATGGCTGCGCCGGGCAGATTGTCCATAACCTGCGCCTGATACGCGCGCAAGCCCTCACCAAGGAATATTACACCATCCGCCAGCCCGGCCTCGCGGATACGGGCAAAGAGTATCGCAGGCTTGAAAGCGGCCTCTTCGATTATAACGCGCATGGCTTCACCGTTAAAGCCGTAAACCGCGGCATAGACCTCGCCCTTGCGTGCGTCGAGTATCGGGCATACCGCGATATCGGAGCCGCGCAGGTTCATGGCCAGCGCCTCAAGCGTGGACACGCCTGCCACGCGCTTTCCACAGGCCCAGGCAAGCCCCTTTACAACGCTTATGCCGATACGCAGGCCGGTAAAAGAACCCGGGCCAGCGCCTACGGCATAGAGGTCGATATCCGATACGGCCGCGCCGATATCTTTGAGCATCCTGCCAAAGGCCTCAAGAAGCCATTCGGCATGAAGGCCCGGCCTGGGCACGTTAAGTTCGGCCACGAGCCGGCCGTCATCAAGTATTGCGATGCTGCCGGATGAAGAGGATGTATCAAAGGCCGCTATCTTCACAGGTTTCAGTTTCTTATCAGGGCGCAAGACGCCGTCATGCCAAACGCATCTGTTGAGGCCGGATCACTGTGGCGTCAGGAGTTTCATCCTGACGGCACGGGAACGCTCCCGGCCGGCCCGCCATATCCTATCTGCCTATGAGCCTTAGAACGTCGTTATACGTGACAAGCACCATTAGCGTTACCAGGAGCGCTATGCCCACCTGCTGGGCCACCACCATGAAACGCTCGCTCAAAGGCTTGCCTTTTACCGCCTCTATGCCGAAGAAGAGTATGTGCCCGCCGTCGAGCACAGGCAGCGGAAAGAGATTTATAATGCCCAGTTGCAGGCTGAGAAAGGCCACTAACGAGAGTATATCGGAAAGACCGGCGTTTGCCGCCCTGCCCGCCTCGCGCGCTATCATTATCGGACCGCCGAGGGTCTTTAACGAATACTGGCCGACGACAAGCCCCTTGATGACGACGAAGAGCTGCACGGTCATCTTAGCGCCCGCGGTAAGCCCCTTCTCAACGCCTTCGATAAAGCCGTACTTCCTGACCACGGTGATATGCTTGCGGGAGATGCCTATAAGATAGGCCTTAAGCTCCTCGTTAAACTTCGGCGTAATCTCCACGGTGATGAGACCATTGTCCCTTGAGACGACAAAGGTCTTTTTATCGCCGTTTTTGTGTATGATATCCTCAAGTTCGTTCCAATGGGTTATCCCGACGCCGTCGATGGAGATGATGCGGTCGCCCGGCTTAAGACCGGCCTCCTTTGCGGGATAACCGTCGCTCAAGGCTCCGATGACGGGCTCAAGCGGCGGATAGATGCCCGCAACCCCCGCGCCCGAATCAACGTGCGTATCGGGTATGAGCGTTATCGTCTTCTTCTCATGGCCGCGCTCGATTTCAAGCGTAAGCGGGGTGCCCGGGTTGAGCGTAACCCTCGCAAGGAGCTCTTCCCATGTACGTATCTTCTCGCCGTTTATCTCCTCTATGAGGTCGCCCTTCAGTATCCCCGCCTTCGCGCCCGCCTCGTCAGACTGGACAAAGCCCACAAAGGCCGGTTCATCGAGAAAGGCCGGCACGTCCGCGCCGAGCATGAACGTGGCCGGTATGAGTATGGCGGCCAGAAGGAGGTTCATCATGGGCCCCGCCGCGACTATCGCCGCGCGAAGCCAGATAGGCTTGTACGTGAACGACCGCGCCCTGTCCTCTTCCGAGACCTCTTCGTCCGGCGCCTCTCCCACCATCTTGACGTACCCGCCGAGCGGCAGGAGCGAGAGGACATAGTCCGTCTCCCCGTACTTCACGCCGACAAGACGAGGCCCGAAACCGAGCGAGAACTTCTCCACGCCGACGCCGCCGAGCTTTGCAACGGCAAAGTGTCCGAGTTCGTGGATAAAGATAAGGACGCCGAGTACTACGACAAACGATATGATTGTCAGCATGTTCTCCTATTCAGTCCGATGCAAGACCAGAGCATTGCAAGAATATTCTTAAAGATGATCCGGCAGTCGAACAAAACGTCTGCCGGGATACGACTTTCAACTCGTTAGTCCCCTTATCACCTGCGCCGCCTCTTGCCGCGCCCATGCGTCAGCCTCGAGCACGTCGTCAATGGAGACGACCTTTTGCGCCTTATGGCGGTCAAGCACTCGCGCAATCACCTCGTATATGCCGGTAAAGATTATCCTGCCATTGAGGAAGGCCTCCACTGCCGCCTCGTCAGCCGCGTTCAGCACGGCGGGGGCGGAGCCTCCCGCCTCAAGCGCCCTGTATGCAAGGCCCAGGCACGGGAACCTCTGAGGGTCGGGTTCTGAAAAATCCAGTTTCAACCCGGCGAAGCCAAGCGGCCTTATGCCGCAGCCCATGCGCTCCGGGTAGGCCAGCGCGTAGGAGATAGGCCCTTTCATATCCGGCTCGGAAAGTTGCGCCATTATGGAGCCGTCCGCATACTCGACCATGGAATGCACTATCGATTGCGGATGGATGCACACGGATATCTCTCCCGGAGAAAGCCCGAAGAGCCAGCGCGCCTCAATCACCTCAAGCCCCTTGTTCATCAGGGTGGCCGAGTCGATGGAAATCTTGCGGCCCATGTTCCATCTCGGATGGCGAAGCGCTGCCGCGGGCGTCACGCCGCTCATCTCATCCGACGGCATGTTCAGAAACGGCCCGCCCGAGGCCGTAAGGATAACCTTAAGAAGGTCTTCGCGCCTGTGCCCGGCCAAGGACTGAAAGACGGCCGAATGCTCGCTGTCCACGGGCAGCAGCCTTACCCTGCACCTGTCGACCTCGTCCATCACCAGCGGCCCGGCCATCACAAGCGTCTCTTTGTTGGCAAGGGCGATATCCTTGCCGGCCTTTATCGCCGCCATGGTAGGCAATAGCCCGGCCGCGCCGGAGATTGCCGAGACGACCATCTGTACGCCGACGTGCGTGGCCGCTATGCGCGAGCCGTCGATGCCGTAGCCTATCTCGCATGCGACACGCAAGGCCTTCTTCAACTCGACTGCCCCGGCCTCGGTCGCAACCGAGACGAATTCCGGCCGGAACTCCTCTATCTGAGCGGCAACCTCGGCGATATTGTTGCCTGCGGCAAGGGCCATAACCCGGAACCTGCCCGGGTTCTTCCTTATGACCTCAAGCGTGTTCTTGCCGATGGAGCCGGTTGAGCCCAATATGGCAAGCCCTTTTATCGTATTTGCGGTCATAATCAGGCCTGAATATAATATACCAGTATGTAAAAGAGCACCGGTACCGGAAATATGAGGCTGTCGATGCGGTCAAGCACGCCGCCGTGGCCCGGTATGAGCGAGCCTGAATCCTTTACCCCTGCCCCTCTTTTAAGGAGCGACTCGGCAAGGTCTCCGATGATGCCGAGGACGCCGACCTTAATCGCTATGGCCGCAATCAATAACATGCCGGCGCCAAGGCCCATCGCGCCGTTGCAGATGAGCGCGGCCGCCACGCCCGCAACAAGTCCGCCTGCCGCGCCTTCGATAGTCTTGCCCGGGCTTATCCTCGGCGCGAGCTTATGCCTGCCCAGGGTCTTGCCCACCACGTATGCAAAAGTGTCGTTCGCCCATACGACAACGAGTATAAACAATATCCACCAGCGGCCATCCGGCACTGCCCTCAGGAATATGAAATAAGACAAGGGCACGGCTATGTAGATAACGCCAAGGGTTCTGAACGCGACTTCCATCGAGGCGTCCCTGAACTCCAGCCCTGACCACATACCCCACATGCCATAGAGGAAGAAGATGACCACGGCGGCAATGAGCACGGGCAGCACGGCGTCTTTACCGAGGAAGAAAAAGACCGCGGGCATGGCGAGGCCGACAATGACGCCGAGCTTGTCGCCTGCCGGACGTCTTGCCGGCAACGGACTGAGGTTATTGTATTCGACGAGGGCGAGATAGACCAGACCTGAGGCAGACGCAAAAACCCAGAAGGGCGCCGTATAGACCACCACGAAGACTATCGCCGGTATCAGAAAAAAAGCGGCAAATACCCTTTTAACAAGAGCGCCGCTGCCACCCCCCTGTGCCATTCGCCCCTTGTGCGCTAACGTTGTGTCTTTGGCGCCTTTTGAAACCGGTTATCGCTCCCGGTTGTCGGCCATCAGGCAATCAACGCCGCATTGCCCATTGCCGACGGCCTTACGATGATAACGGTCCTGTCAGTAGTTTACGGCCGGCGGACGGACGATAAATACTCGCCGCCCGGCGGCCGAGGTTTTCAGCCCGCCGCCCCCACTCCCTGTTCCTTGACCAGACCGAACCGGCGCTCTCTGCCCATGAAATCCACAAACGCCTCGTCAAGATGGCGCCTTGTGAAATCGGGCCACAGGACGTCGGTTATATACAGCTCGGTGTACGCAAGCTGCCAGAGGAGGAAGTTGCTTATCCTGGACTCGCCGCTCGTCCTGATGAGCAGGTCCGGGTCCGGCACGCCCGCGGTATACAGACAGTCGGAGAGCATCTCCTCCGTGATGTCGGAAGGCGCGAGCATCCCGGCCGCCGCGCGCTCGGCCAGCGTGCGGGCCGCCGCGGTTATCTCGGCCCTGCCGCTGTAGCTCAGGGCGAGTTGCAAGACCATGCCGTTATTATGCCTCGTCGACGCCTCGATGGCGCCGGCCACCGTCCGGACGCTCAACGGCAGTTCGCTTACGTTGCCGATGACCTTGAGCCTGATGTTGTTGTCGAGGAGCGTCTTCTCCTCCTCCTTGAGATGAGTCTCAAGGAGCGACATGAGCATCTGCACCTCATGCCGCGGCCGTTTCCAGTTCTCCTTCGAGAAGGTATAGAGGGTAAGATACTCTATGCCGAGTTCGCGGCAATAGACGACGGTATCCCGCACGACGTCGATGCCCTTACGGTGGCCGTTAATCCTGTTGAGGAGCTTCTTCTTCGCCCACCGGCCGTTGCCGTCCATGATGATTGCGAGATGGCGCGGCAGGGATGGTTTGGGAGTATTCGTCATTGGCTGTTTCAATCCACGCTCCCGTGCGGGGAACGACCCGTCACTGGGTTGAACCGATAGCGGTATATGTTGAAGACCGGACTCGGACGCCCATAGAGATGGCATGGCCGGCCTGACAATCAACGCGGCGCGCCCGAAAAGGCCCGTCCGCGTCAGGCAAACCGCCTCAGACCTCCATTATCTCGGCCTCTTTCTGAGCCAACATCTCGTCCACCTTGACTATCTGCCTGTCGGTCTGTTCCTGAACGTCGTGCTGCAGTTTTTTGAGCTCGTCCTGGCTTATCGTCTTTTCCTTCTCCAGCTTCTTGAAGGCCTCGTTGGCGTCCCTGCGGATGTTACGCACGGCGACCTTGCACTCTTCCGCAAACCGCTTGGCCACCTTTGTCAGCTCGCGCCTGCGTTCCTCATTAAGCGGAGGCAGTATGATGCGTATCACCCTGCCGTCGTTCGACGGGTTAAGGCCGAGGTCGGAGGTCATAATCGCCTTTTCTATTGCGTGCAGCAGAGACGTATCCCACGGCTGGATGGCGATGGTGCGGCTGTCGGGAACGGAGAGCGTGCCCACCTGCCTTATCGGCATCAGCGTGCCGTAGGAGTCGACCTTTATGCCTTCAAGCAGCGCGGTGGAGGCCCTGCCGGTGCGCAGCCCGGACAGTTCGTGGCCGAACGACTCAAGCGACTTGGCCGCCTTCTTTTTCAACTCGGCGATTATCTCTTCCTTCATCAAGTTCTCCGTTTGCGGATTAGGAGCCGTTAACCGGCGATACGGCGGTCTCAATCGGAATAATCCGTCCGCCCCGCCCCGTTACGGCTTCCATAGGTTGTTACGATACGAGGGTCCCGACCGTCTCGCCCTTCACCACCCTTAACAGGTTGCCGCTCGTCTTGATATCAAAGACGATTATGGGAAGGTTATTGTCCATGCAAAGCGATATGGCGGTGGTATCCATCACCTTGATGCCCTGCTTGAGGACGTCCAGATAGGTCAGTTTTTCATACCTTTTGGCGGCCGGGTTTTTTACGGGGTCCGTGTCATAGACGCCATCGACCTTGGTGCCCTTGAGTATCACCTCGGCGTGTATCTCCATGGCGCGCAGCGAAGCGGCGGTATCAGTGGTGAAGTAAGGGTTGCCTGTGCCGGCCGCGAAGATGATGACGCGCCCCTTGTCAAGATGCCGCTCGGCGCGCCGCCTGATGTACGGCTCGGCCAGTTCCTTCATCTCTATGGCGGATAGGACGCGCGTGCTGACGCCTTCCTTTTCAAGGGCGTCCTGGAGCATCAGCGAATTAATGACGGTGGCGAGCATGCCTACATAATCGGCAGTGGCCCTGTCCATCCCCTTTGCGCTCGCGGATACGCCTCTGAAGATATTGCCGCCGCCTATAACGACGGCAAGCTGGACGCCCAGCGCGTGAACGTCTTTAATCTGGCCGGCGATGTTCTTGATGACCGATGTGTCAACGCCGTACTCCTGACCTCCGAGAAGGGCCTCGCCCGAGAGCTTGAGGAGTACGCGTTTGTATCTATTCTCTGTCATTGATAAGCGTTCCCCCTCAGGCGGTAAGACGCCGCAGGCGCCGGTACGTAAGAAAACGGCCTGCGGCAAGGCGCGAAAAAAGAGATGGACACGTTACGGATAATTACGCCTGAGCGGCCGCCACTTCCGCCGCGAAGTCCTGAGTCTTTTTCTCTATCCCCTCGCCGACCTTGTAACGGGCAAAGCGTCTGACCGTGATATTCTCGCCGAGCTTGGCGATGGCTTCTATCACGAGTTTTTCTATTGTGACGTCCGGGTTCTTCACAAACGGCTGTTCGAGGAGGCAGATGTCCTTGTAAAACTTCTCCACCTTGCCGTCGACCATCTTGACGATAACCTGGTCAGGCTTGCCAGACTCCTTAGCCTGGACGCGGAATATCTCTTTTTCCTTTTCAACGACCTCGGCCGGGACCTCCGCCCTTCTCACATACTGCGGGCTCATCGCCGCTATGTGCATGGATATGTCCCTTATAAGATCCAAAAAACCCTCGGTCTTGGCCACGAAGTCGGTCTCGCAATTCACTTCAAGAAGGACGCCGACCTTGCCGCCGCTGTGTATATACGCAGAGACAAGCCCTTCCGAGGCCACTCTTGAGGCCTTCTTGGCGGCGGCCGCCAACCCCTTTTCCCTCAGATAGGTTATGGCCTTTTCCATATCGCCGTTATTTTGCGACAACGCCCTCTTGCAATCCATTATCCCCGCGCCGGTCTTCTCGCGGAGATCCCTTACCGCCTCTGCCGTAATCTCCATCTGAACCAACCCCCTGTGCTTATACGTGTAAAACTGCCGGCCGGGACGCGCGGCGACGCATATCCTGCAACGCCGCTCGCGCGAGCGACCGTAATTGTATGTCAGATCTTCAGCCGTGATTCAATACTTCTCAGCCCTGAGCTGCAGGCGCGGACGGCGCTGCAACAGGCGCCGCAACCTGAGCTGCAGCCTGAGCGGCGACCGCCGCAGCGGCAGCGGCCTTCTTGTCGGACGCGGCCTGAATGGCCTCGGCGTGCTGGGCCTTGCCTTCGAGCACCGCGTCGCAAATGGAAGCCGAGAAGAGCTTTATCGCGCGGATGGCGTCGTCATTGCCAGGTATCACGTAATCGACCTCGTCCGGGTCGCAGTTGGTGTCGACTATGGCGACGACCTTGATCCCCATCCTCTGCGCCTCCTTGATGGCGATGGACTCCTTCCTTGAATCTATGATGAAGATGACGGCAGGCGGCTTGGAAAGCTCGCGCACGCCTCCGAGATACTTCTCAAGCCTCTCGCGCTCTCTTTCGAGCATCAGCCCCTCTTTCTTGGTGATGGCGCGGGTGCCCGGATTCGCCTTGAGGTTGTCAAGCTCCTTGAGCCTGTCGATGCTCTTCTTTACGGTCGCGAAGTTCGTAAGGAAACCGCCTATCCAGCGGTTGGAGATATATCCGCAGCCCGCGCGCTTCGCCTCGTCCACGATGGCGTTCTGCGCCTGCTTCTTTGTGCCGACGAAGAGTACCGAGCCGCCCTTTGCCGACGCGCCCTTGACAAAGTCGTAGGCCTCCCTGAAGAGCTTTACGGTCTGCTGAAGGTCTATGATGTAGATGCCGTTGCGCGCCCCGTAGATATACGTCTTCATCTTCGGGTTCCACCTCTTGGTCTGATGACCGAAGTGCACGCCCGACTCCAGCAGTTGTTTCATTGTAAGATACGCCATCTCTGTTTACCTCTCCTTTTTTTGGTTTTTTCCTCCGCACGGGGAATGCGCCGGAATCTTTCCCGTCCCGGCCGGCGGCAAACCGCCGGCCGGGATAAAAAGACACCTCCGGCCTGAACCCGTGCGTGTGTAGTTAAGACAGGGCCTATCCCCACCTTTACGGCACGATAACTCTAATCAAATATTTTTATCACGACGGACGCGCTGTTGCAAGTTTTTTTTAACGAAAACCGCGGATACACGGCAAAAATAGGCCGTTGTCAACCGTTAAACGCTAAAAAACAGACGCGCCCCGCGCTGGCTTCCGCACACGACAAAAACAGGCGCCACAGACAAAACAGGCAGGCGCGTCTTATTGACCATGCCTGCCTGCATAAAACATTAGCAATTTGCTGAAAAACTCAGTGTTGCAGCATTATATCATCATTCCAGCGAAGGCGGGAATCCATAACCCGTTGATTTCATAGAAACTGGATTCGTCCCCGAATGTATTAGTCCGTCCCCGAATGTTTAAGTCGGGGACGGACAGATACATCGGGAATGACGTATTGAGAGTTTTTCAGCAACTCGTTAGAATGTTATTTCAGCCGCGCGGCACAAAGAATCTACTCGCGCACCAGCGTCACCTTGGCCACGAGCATGCCGTCTATCTCAAGCTCCCCGGCCTTGGCCGCGGCTATGGACTCAGGGCTCCACTGCCCGCCGTCTTTCAGCCAGATGCCGTTTACAACGACCGCCTGATTTGGCTCAAGCAACGTCTCTGTGGGCGGCTTCTTGGCCTTATAACGCGGGGTGAAAAGGAGGCTCTTGAACTTCATCTCCTTGAACTCGACAGGAGGGCAGTTGACCGCAAACCAGTACTCTATGAGCTTTTCCACGGCGTCCGCCGAGTTCGGCGTCTTTACAATGGTCGCGGCGCGCGCCTGAACCTCAACCTCCTGCTGGCCGGTAAGGGCCTCATCCACCGTGCCTGTGATGATGTTCGTGCCGTTACCGGAATCAAAACCGCGCGGCTCGCCGACTTCTATCTGTACCTTCATACGCGGCAATACTCCTTTTGAACTGACGGTTGATGAAAATTCAAAATTTGTTCAGGCTGTTCTCCTGCCGCTCGCCAAAGGCCGTTTTCCAGCGACAGAGCAACGTAGTTGCTCCGCTCTTCTCAAACATCAAAAAATGACTCAGGGACTATCTCAGGACTATACTTTTTCAGAGGATGAGAAAGAAAAAGCCCTGATTGCTGAAGGCTTTTGCATAGGAAGATGGAGCGGGTAGAGGGAATCGAACCCTCATCTAAAGCTTGGGAAGCTTTCATTCTACCACTGAACTATACCCGCAACGTCGTGACTTACAACGATGTGTTTTTTAAGCAGAATTAGGCTTATTTATGCGCACGGAGAGACAAAGACACGTCATTTGCGCCCTTAAAATTACCTCATACTCAGGCAATAGTCAAGGGGTCTTTTCGCCTCGGTAATGTATCTTATTTTGTGTCAGTAAAAGAAAAGGGGTATCTTTATAGCGGTTCCGCAACCAACTATAAGGAGATACCCCTATGGCCCAGAGAGCCACGATTGAGAATTTCTCACAAGCTGCGCGGATAGTCAAGGA
>JACRNO010000046.1 GCA_016234855.1 Deltaproteobacteria bacterium
CCGGGGTGAATGCAATCTTGCCGCGCGGCACGGTAACGCCGTATTTAGCGAGTATCTGCTTTGCCTGGTACTCGTGAATGTTCATGTAGAAGGCCCCTCCAATCGGTTTTTACGGGTTTTTTCCACCAGAAGTTATACTAAAAAACAAGGCTCTATGCAAGGACGTTTTAAAAACAGTACGACTTGGGAGGTGGGGGGTGGGAGGTGGGTGGTAAGAAGCAGGGGGGAGGAGGTAGCAGATTGGTGCTATGAGACTACTTCCCACATCCCACTCCCTGCCTCCCACCTAACAAACCCTATCCCCACTGGCGCGCGCGGACATGGTCCGGCGCATAGTTCGGAAGGAGCAGAGGCGCGACTACCGCGTCCTTTATACCGGCCGCGTCAAGCTCGCGGTTGAAGGCGTCTACATGACCGAGCGTCAGCTTGGCAGAAGGCTTTGCCGACTTGGCGTATTCAGCGGCGTACAGGCCCGCCCTCCTGCCGAAGACAAGGACGTCGAGGAGCGAGTTGCCCATGAGGCGGTTCCTGCCGTGCACCCCGCCAGTGACCTCTCCGGCGCTGTAGAGGCCCGGAATCGTGGTTTCGGACCTCTCATTGATGCCTATGCCGCCGTTCTGATAATGGAGCGTCGGATAGATGAGCATCGGCAGCTTGCTGATGTCGATATCGTAACGCTTGAACTGGATATACTTGGCCGGAAGCTCCTTTCTGACCGTGCCCTCGCCGTGAAGCGCGTCTATCATGGGGGAATCGAGCCATACGCCGTATCTGCCGGTGGGCGTTACCACGCCCTTGCCGATGCCGATATCAAGGCATTCCCTGATGATGCAGGCCGACTCGACGTCGCGCGGCTCAAGCGGGAAGCAGAACTGCTCGCCCGCCGTATTGAGTATCTGCGCCCCGAGGCCGCGCACCTTCTCGGTGATAAGGAGCCCGACGTTCTGCTCCGGGTATATCGCGCCGGTCGGATGGTACTGGGTAGAGTCCATGTCAACCAACTTGACCCCGGCCCTGTAGGCCATGACCACGCCGTCGGCGGTCGCGCCGTAATGATTGGTCGTTGGAAAACCCTGTATGTGCAGCCTGCCGAAGCCGCCCGTTGCAATAACCACGGCCTTTGCGTGGACTACATAATACTCTTTGGTCTCAAGGTTATAGAGTACCGCGCCGCCTGCGCGGCCGTTGGAGTCGAGTATCAGCTCGACCGCCGGGGCGAACTCAAGAACCTTTATCTTATCAGGCCTGTTGCGCACCTCGTCCTTCAACACGCGCATTATCTCCGCGCCGGTCATGTCTCCGGCCGAATGCATGCGCTTACGGGAGGTGCCGCCGCCGTGCCTGACCATCATCCTGCCGTCCGGGTGCTTGTCGAACATCATCCCGAGACGCTCAAGCCAGTGGATGATAACCGGCGCATCGTTCGTAAGCGCGGCAACGAGGTCCGGCTGGTTGGAAAAATGCCCGCCGCCGATTACGTCAAGATAATGGTAGTACGGCGAATCGCCCTCCTGGTCGGCGCCCTGTATACCGCCCTCGGCCATGACGGTGTTGGAATCGCCGTGACGGAGCTTCGTTGACATAAGGACGTCGAGACCGGCCTCCTGAGCCACGAGCGCGGCTGCCGCGCCCGCGCCGCCCGCGCCTATGACGAGAAGGTCGGTAGTGTAATCAGCCTTTGAAAGGTCAATAGAAGCCGGGTTGAGCCTTGAGCGCGACTCAAGCACGGTGGAGACCTCTTCGGGCAGTACCGCGCCCTTGTTCGGGCCGACGTTAACCGCCCGCCTGCCGTCGCTCTTGTAGTCGGGATGGTATTTGCGCAGCCACTCCTTGCGCTCGTCCATGGTAAGGGCCGGAAAATGCTCGCCCCGGCGCGCCTTCTCAAGACGGGCCGCCCTCGTGGCCTCGACGTTTTTTATAATTTCCATCAACTGCGGCGTATATCCGCTCATAATATATTCTCCGTGCGCTTCAATGTTCAGCTTCCGCTACTTGCTTATTCCATTACTTTCTGCTTTTTTAATGCTTTTGTATATTCAAGCGACTTGCCTAACGTTCCACGACGTATGGTTATTCTATCATGATAGGAACGCGCAAGGATTATTTCATAGTTACACAAATCATCAATGCGCTCTAATCTCTTAAAGTCCTTACTGTCAAAAAGCAATGCGTATCGCTTGCCTTGTTTATCAACAAAACACACATTCCCGGTATTTTTAATTAGCGTTAATTTCAGATGCTTCATTACGATATCTCTGTCAGATTCATCCGGTTTTAGATTTGTCATCAAGCCTCCTTTACTCAAGCCGTATTTCATACAGAACTTACTTGCGCCTTAATTCCTCAAACTCACCCATCGTGATGCCGGCGGCTGACAGTATCGCCTTCAGTGTGCGCCGCTTGATAACCTTGCCGGCATGAACCGGGACGTTCGTCCTTTTCCTGTCCGATTCCCTGTAATATATCGCGTGGCTGGTTCCCGATTGTCTCTTAAAGAGAAAACCGGCTTTCTTAAGAATCCTTATGACCTCAGCCGAAGTCGCCGCCGGGAACCTCTTGCTCATATCGCAACTTTCAGGGTTGTGACAGTGACATGGTCGTCCGGGACCGGTTCCTTCTCTGCCTTGTAATCCTCGATAAAGGCGTCTATGGCGCTCTTCATCTCCTTGAGCGTCTCCTCGTAGGTCTCGGCTTGGACATGACATCCCGGCAATGCAGGACACATGGCAAAATAGCCGCCCTCATCGCAAGGTTCGATTACAACCGTAAAGCTGTGTTCTTTTTTTCTAGCCATAAGAAGCCTCCGTCATCTGCGCGCCATCTACAGCTTCGTCGTGTCCTTGGGCATCCACTTCCCGCTCTCGGCCAGGTCAGGCTCACGCTCGCGCTCGACGTAGAGCTTCTTGACGTCCTCTTCCTTCATGGTGAGGAGTTCCTTATGCATCTTCTCGTACTTGCCGCTCCTGACCTCTTCAACGCGCTTTGCAAGATGGGCGGCCGGAGGGAGTATATACCTGCCGAAGAGGCGCCTGACGAACATAGCGGCCGTGAACTGGGATATCTGAGCAGGACAGCGCGAGGCGCAAAGACCGCACATGACGCAGTCGAAGCTCTTGTGCGCCGCGCCCTTCAGGTCGCCGCGCTTCATGAGCGCTATATAGTCCATGACGTCTATGTCCATCGGACAGGTGCGCGTGCACGTGCCGCAGCCCACGCACTTGAAGACCTCGGGGTAGATGGCGCGCAACTCCTCGTGCGGGTCGCCGGTAATCTTCTCAAGGTCGTAATCCGGCCTGTTGGACGGGAAGAACGGCAGCTGCATGATGACCATGTTCGGCTCGGCAACGGTCTGGCACGCAAGACCGGAACGGAGCCTGTAGTCGCCGAGAAAACGGTAGAAGGTGCCGCACGCCCCGCAGATGCCGCCCCTGCACCCGCAGCCGCGCACATACGCATAACCCGCGTACTCGACGGCCTTCATGATGGTGAGCGTCTCCGGGACGATGTACTCTCTGCCCATGATGTAGATGGGTATCATCTTCGCGCCTTCGGGCGGAATGGTGCGGTCTCCGGTCGCCAGCGGTTTCAGCGTTTTTTTCTCGTCTGCCATAGCTCCACTCTCCTGCCCTTCTCGGTTACCTGCGCGGCGCATACCCAAATAATGCCGGCTTGCGTCCGTGCCAACCTTCATCTTATATTATATTACAATCAAAAACCGTTATAAACAGATTACATTATTTGTTTTTCGCGGCTCAGACCTTCGATCTCGACTTTACAAACGCGCACATGACCATCTTTTTCAGGGCTGAAGCCCTGAGCTACTGTAGAGCAGTTAAAAATCATTGTACAGCTTCTTTACTTCCGCGGCCGTTTTTTTTACAATTTGCCTGACCCGCCTCAACTTCGATATATCTAAAGATCGTTATACATCTTCTTGACTTCGGCAGCCGTATATACCGGCCCTTCCTTACATATATAGACGTCGCCGACGTTGCATCTGCCGCACTTACCAACCCCGCACTTCATCTTGTTCTCAAGGGTCGTATAGATGCTCTCATCCGTGAAACCGAGCTTGCCGAGCGCGGCGATGACGTATTTTATCATTATAGGAGGCCCGCAGGTCACTGCCACCGCGTTCTTGGCGGACGGGGCGGCCTCTTCAAGCACCATGGGCACGAAACCTACCTTGCCCTTCCAATCCGGCGTCTGTCCGCCTGGATCTACGGCCTGAATAACCCTTACGTCAGTTCTGTCTTCCCAATGCGCAAGCTCGTTCTTGTAGACAAGGTCGGCGACCGTGCGCGCGCCGTAGACGATGGTTATCCTGCCGAAGTCTTCGCGCCTGTCGAGGCAGTTCCAGATGACGGAACGCACTGGTGGCAGGCCGATGCCCCCGGCTATAAAGACGATGTCCTTGCCCTTCCACTCATCAAGAGGGAATGAGTTGCCGTACGGCCCCCGAAAGCCCATGGTGTCGCCGATGGAAAGCTGAGCGAGCCCGCCGGTGACCCTGCCGCTCTTCCTGAACGTGCATTGGATGTAGCCCTTGCGCGTTGGCGAGGACGCGATGCAGAACGTGGACTCGCCCTGTCCGAATGCAGAATAGAGGCCGAACTGGCCGGTCTTGAACTCGAACGAGTCCCGCAAGCCCGCGTCCTTGAACACGAGCCTGAAACTGCGCACGTCCGGCGCCTCTTCGTAGATATCTTCTATTGTCACCAACTGCGGCAGATATATGTTGTTCATAATTGGTTGTCGGTTATTCGGTTATCAGTAATCGAAAAAAACCTATGGAAGCTCTGATTAATTCCGTTTTTGTCATTTCGAGGAGCGCTTTTGCGACGAGAAATCTTGTAACTGTTGATTTTCCTCAGCATAAGATTTCTCGCTGCGCTCGAAATGACACTTCAGTATAATTAATCAGAGCTTCTCTATATTCTTACGCTCAACTATTCGCTTCTAAAAAACGATCCATGGTTTTATTCTTTAAGTTACCGCCACTAAAGCGATAAGATTCTTTTTTTATTAAATACCCACTCTTAATCTCTTCACGCGGGATTTTATATCTTGTAATTGTCTTGATGTCCTCTGTCTCCCTATATTTCTTAATATTACAGACTACAAAAAGAAAATCTGCTTTCAGAGGGAATTCCTTGCTAAAATCAAAGTTACTTGAACACGCATCTGGTATGCCACGTTCTCTTTGGGAGCCTTTCACTTCATAAGTTTCTTTCTTCCCGTTCCTAAAAGTCACTTCATAATCATAGCCAACGCCTTTTTTGCTGACGTCTTCAAAACATCCACCATTGTCCTTAACCCATATCTCGAAAAAAATGAGTGCCATTTTTTCTGTGCGCATTTTTTCCATTTGTTTCCTCTGATAACGAATTGTTGTTAAGCGCGTTCGTATTACTTTGACAATGCCTCCATCGCCTCGGTTATATCCAGCCTTACGGGACATACGCGTATACACCTTCCGCACCCGACGCATCCCGTTGACTTGAACTTCTCAGGATAGAAGTTGAACTTGCACATGAAGCGGTTGCGCCATCTCTTCCACTGCACGTCCCTTGGATTGTGCCCGCTCGCGTGCAGGGTGAACATGTCAATCTGGCAGGCGTCCCAGTTCTTGCGCCGCTCTCCCTCGAAGGCCGTGCCCTCGTCTATGATATCGAAGCAATGGCAGGTCGGGCAGACGTACGTGCACGCGCCGCAACCGATGCATTTGCGCGTCAGCTCGGCCCATATCGGGTCTTCGTAATGGCCCCGGTCTTTCAACCGGCCGCCTATCCTCGCAAGGTCGATGCCTTCTATCGGAGCCGGGTTATAAAGCGTGACCGCATCCGTGTCCGCCGATTGAGCGCCAAAGACAACCTCGTGCGCCGCGACAAAGGCCTTGCCTTTGTCCGTCACGCTATGGACGAGCCAGCCGCCCTTTGTAGTCTCGTAGAGCATGATGTCGGAGCCTGCCACGGATTCAGGCGACAGGCCGACGGTAGTGCAAAAACATGCGTCGTCGCCATTCGTGCAGGCAACGGAGATGACCACCGTCTTGTCCTCGCGCTTGGTGTAGAACTCGTCAACAAAGTCCCATGTAAAGACCGAACGGAGCGACGCGACCGATGCCGCCTCGCACGGACGGCCGCCGAAGACCACGGTATCAACGGCCTTGACATCCCTTGCGCGAAGCTCTACCCCGTCCTTACGGATACTGAAGTCGGCCACGACCTCGGTCTGCGGGAAGAGAAACTCCTTAAAAGAGTTGCGCGCGAGTATGTAGCCGGTCGCAACCTCGTCCGCCGTTATAACCTCTTTAAAAACGGTCTGACGCGCCACGGTCGCGGGCGCAATAAACCTGCCGCCCTTGCCAATAACGGAAGAGATGAGTTTCGCAAGCCCGTCTTTATCTAAGTATCTATCTGCCATAAATGGTTATCGGTTGCCTGTTATCGATTATCGGTAAATACGTAAGCCGGAATTCCTTGTCCCTGTAGCGCAGACCAACTTGTATTTTGGCGGCGAATCTTTGTAGCTCAGACCTTCAGGTCTGATTGTTGTCAGCGCCTACGGAAAGGCCATCTCAGGGCTAAAGCCCTGAGCTACTTTCAGGATGATTTGCAACGGCTACGCCGTTGTAAATCACTTTATAAAATCGTCCTTGTCATCCGGCTTGAATACTATCATCGGCGGATGGGTCTTCTCATCGTAGCCGGACTTGAACTCAAACGCCGAGTCCACCACCTGTATCATCTTCTGGTTCACGAGATTGAGAGGGATATTCACCGGGCACGCCCGCTCGCACTCGCCGCAAAATGTGCAGCGTCCCACAAGGTGCATTGCGCGCGTAAGATTCCACGATAGGTTGCCGCGCGGATGCGCGCTCGTCTCTATCCACTGCGGCATGTTCTTCTCCGTGATGCAACGCTCGCAATAACAGAGCGAGCAAACCTGACGGCACGCGTAACACTTGATACAGCGCGAGAACTCGCCAACCCAGAAGTTCCAACGCTCTGAGGCGTCCATCGCGTCTATGGCCTTTATCTTATCGAAGACCATGCCGGTCGGCGTCTCCGGCGGCGTAAACGTCGAGCGCTCGCCGATTGTAAAATCGCTCACGTGCGGGTTCCTCACGTCGCAGTTGTGGCACTTGGTCGGCATCATCTCAGGCTTCAGCCCGCCCTTCCACAACTCCTGCCTGTAGACGACGCCCTCGCAAGTCATGCCGATTATCACCGCGTCTTCGCGCTTTATCTGCGCTTCGGTTATAAGGACGACGATATTCCTGATATCGCAGCCCTTGGCAACTATGGCGGGCTTGCCAAGCGCCAGGATGTCCTTGAACTTACGCGTCAGATAAATGGAGAGGTTGTTGACGCACAGCGGGTTCCAGACGAGCTTGTCCACGTCAGCCGGTCTCGTAATGAATACCGGTGTGGTGCGCGTCTTCGCCCTATTCCAGCCATAGCCGATGACGACCTTTACGTCGCCGGACTCAAGGAGCTCTTTTGCTTTTTGTCTTAATGCATTTTCCATTGACGCTCTATCTGCTCAAGTCAAAGTCTATGTAGACCGGTTTTTCGAGGTTGACCGCCATCGTCCAGAAATACGCGCGCCCCTTTGATATCCTGAACGGAGTCCACATCGCGTTGTCATGGGTGCCGATGATATTCTTAAGCCAGTCTATCTTCTTGAATATGGCCTCTTTCTCTTTCATATCCGTTATGAACTCGACCGTTCCCTCGACCCTCATTGACCTGGCCTCCTTCTGCGAGAAGAAACAGACCTCGGTCTTGGGGTTAATCTTAAGCTGAACGTGCATGCCCTTAAAATTGCCGGTGGTGAAGTGAAACCCCCTCTCGTTGCAAAAGAGCATGTGCATCCCCCTGACCCTCGGCTGTTCCCCGTCAATCGTTGCGAGGAAACAACGCGGATTCTCGTTTGCAAAATTAATGCACTCCTCAAAGTCCATCTTACCCATCCCCTGTTTTCGTCTTTACCGTTGCCACCTACGCCACCTTAAAACTCTTTCCAACGGCCTTCAAACCTCTTACGTTCTCACTTTTGAGTTTTTCCCGTATCACTTCAAACCTCTTGACAATATCCGGGGCATAAAGCCTTTCGCCGCACCGAAGACACACTTCTGCCTTAACCTTTATTGATGCCGTATTATTGCCCCCGCGAAGCAGCTTCTCGACGTTTTTACTTAATACCTCGCCCCCGCATACAGGGCATTTCGGGAAAAGAATCTTCATTTTTTCCTCCTCTTCCATCCAATCCACTTACCAGGCTCCGGCCTGTAAACGGTTATCAAGACGCTTGCGCCTGTTTCTTTATTGCAAGCCCATACGCTGTGAATAGGCTCGCTTTTGTAATTTTCCCCGTATATCAAACAACTCGGATAGGGGTTGTCATCCGGATAACTTTCAATTACTATTCCGTTTAACACCGACGTGAAGATTTCATCAAACGTCAAGCCGTCATTATGAGCCTCTTCGTCCGCATGGTCGGTTATACGAATTTTCCCGTTCCTTATGCTTTCGATTATCTCGTCTATAGTCATACGAAAGCCTTAAATCATCCTCTACTTCAGCCCCTTATACTCCATGAACGGGCCAAGGTTCTTTATCTCGTCGGTGACGTTGTTTATCAGGTCAACCCACTTTATCGCCTCCGACGCTGAGACCCATGAAAAATGGAGCCTCCGCATGTCGATGCCCGCGAACTCGAGGAGTTTTTTAAAGCCTATCCAACGCCGTCTGGCGTGATAGTTGCCTGTAGTATAATGACAATCGCCCGGATGGCAGCCTGAAACCAAAACGCCGTCGGCCCCGTTCTCGAACGCCTTAATGATGAAGAGCGGGTCTATCCTGCCCGTGCACGGCAGTTTTATTATGCGCACGTTCGGCCTGTACTCCATGCGCGAGGTTCCGGCAAGGTCCGCGCCCGCGTACGTGCACCAGTTGCAGACGAAGGCCATGATTTTCGGCTCGAATGCGCCAGACTGCGTAGTCCCGGAATGGCCTGTCGTATCGGTATGTCCGCTCATGACTAATAATCCCTTATAAGATTATACATCTGCCAGCAACAACATATTATAAACGCCCAGCCTCACAAGCGCGAGAAATGGCTTTAGACAAGGCGGACGACGAGTAAAACCGCAGGCGTACTCTTTTGTACGTCGAGGATTTTACGAGGAGTCCAACGCGGTATAAAGGCATTTATCGCGCTTGGTTAGAATGCGGCCAACGCCGCAAACACCTGCTCGTCCGTATACCCCTTGAGATCAATCGACTTGCTCCTGCACGCGGCCACGCAGACCCCGCATCCCTGACAGACGCCCTCGTTCACCTTTGCAAGAAGCCTTACGACCTCGCCCTGCCTGTTCTTTACCGCGTCTCTTTCTATCGCGGAGTATGGACACGCGGTCACACAATCCCAGCATGCGTTGCAAGTGACCTTGTTCACAAGCGCGGTTATCGGCTCGCGGGTCATCTCGTTTGCGGAAAAGAGCGCCAAGACCTTTGACGCGGTGGCAGAGCCCTGCGCAACCGAATCCGGTATGTCCATCGGCCCCATGCATGTTCCGGCAAGGAATATACCGGCGGTTACCGTCTCAACCGGACGGAGCTTCGGGTGGTACTCGTTATAGAATTTATACTTGTCATAGCCGATGCCGAGCTTCTGCGCAAGGCTGTCCGCGCCCGGGCGCGATACCAGGGCCGTGGCCATGACAACCATGTCCGCCTCTATCTCGACCTGCGAGTTACTGAGGGTATCCGCGCCCTGGACGATAATCCTGCCATCCTTCTCATATACACGCGAGACGCGGCCGCGCAGATACATTGCGCCGTCGTGCTCTATCGCGCGCCTTACGAACTCTTCATAGCGCTTGCCCGCGCAGCGTATGTCCATGTAGAAGACATACGACTTACCGCCGTGCACCTTGTGGTTGTAGAGCATCGTATGCTTGGCCGTATACATGCAGCATACCTTCGAGCAGTAGGAAACGCCCTTCTGCTCGTCCCTTGAGCCGACGCACTGGATGAATACGATGCTCTGCGGGACCTTGCCGTCCGACGGCCTCCTTATCTCTCCGCCGGTCGGGCCGGACGAGGAGGCAAGCCTCTCAAACTGCATCCCGTTTATAACGTCCTTTATCCTGCCGTAACCGTACTCGCCGAAGCGCTCGTTGGGCATCAGGTCGTAGCCGGTCGCGACGATTATCGCGCCAAACTCCTCGGTGACAATCTTGTCTTCCTGCTTGAAGTCTATGCACTTGGGGCCGCATACAACGGCGCACGCCCCGCACTTGTCCTTCTGAATCTTGGGACAATTGGGCGCGTCGATTACCGGTATGTTCGGCACGGACTGCGGAAACGGCGTGTAGATAATCTTGCGCTTTGCAAGCCCGAGCTCGAACTTGCTCTCGGCATTGAACGGGCATTTTTCGATGCACTCGCCGCAGCCGGTGCAGCGGTCTTCATCCACGTAACGCGCCTTCTTGCGTATCTGCACGGTAAAATTGCCGATGTATCCGTCTACCTTCTCGACCTCTGAATAGGTATAGAGCTTGATATTCTCGTTCAGCTCTGCCTCGACCATCTTCGGCGTAAGTATGCACTGCGAGCAGTCCATCGTGGGGAAGGTCTCGGAAAGACGCGCCATGTTGCCGCCTATGGAAGGCTCGCGCTCCACGAGCACGACCTCGATGCCGCCCTCGGCAATATCAAGCGCGGCCTGTATGCCTGCTATGCCGCCGCCGATGACCAAGGCGCGCTTCTTTATCGGTATCTTGATCTTATTGAGCGGCTGGTTGCGCTTGAGCCTCTCGAGCGTCATGCGGGTAAGGTCGGTTGACTTTACCGTGCCCACGGCCCTGGTCTTGTCGTGATGCACCCACGAGCACTGCTCGCGTATATTCGTTATCTCGACCCTGTAAGGGTTCAACCCGGCGGCCTCGCCCGCCTTTCTGAAGGTCTTCTCGTGCATGTGCGGGGAGCAGGCCGCTACTATGATGCTGTCGAGCTTGTTATCCTTGATCGTCTGCTTGAGCATCTCCTGGCCCGGAGACGAGCACATGAACTTGTAGTCGCACGTGTATACGACGCCGGGGAGTTTTAACATTTCCTCGGCGACCTTTTTTGTATCGACCGTCGCGGCGATGTTATTGCCGCACTGACATACGAAGACACCTATGCGTGGCATAGCAAACCTCTATCTTTCCTTTCAGGCCAAACCCTTCTTCTTCAAAAGCGGCATAGCGTCCCAGACGTTCTTTTCAAAACCGAGCGTCTCAACCGGCTGGCCAAGGGCCAGGCCGAGGAGCTGCGTGAAATAGATTATCGGCATTGGCTTGTAATCGCCTGTGGCCGAGGCGAGCGCGGTCTGACTCTGCTCAAGGTTATACTGACAGAGCGGACAGGACGTGACGATTATCTCGGCCCCGTTGTCCGCCGCGGACGTCATTACGTTACCCGAAAGTTTCGTTACAAGCCCGGTGTTGCTCATGGCAAGGTGCGCGCCGCAGCACTCGATCTTATTTGGAAACTCCACAGGTTCCGCGCCCACGGCCTTGAGCATATCCTCGAATATGACAGGCCTTTCCGAATCGTCGATGCCCCTGTCCTCGAACGGCCTCAGGAGCATGCAACCGTAATACGCCCCCGTCTTCAAACCCGTAAGCGGTTTCTTTACAGCGGCCTTTACCTTGTCAAAGCCGACCTTGTCGCGCAGTATCTCCAGATAATGGATGATGCTGAGGCTGCCGTCATACTCTTCGTTTATAAAACCGTTTATGACGCTGCGCTTTTCCTTGTCGCCCTTCATCACGGCGTTGGTGCGCTTGAGGACGTTGTAGCAGACCGAACAGAGCGTCGTCAGCTCTTCGCCGCCCTTGCGCGCGTTGGCCAATACCTTGGCAGGCGCGCTCAAGGCGATAAGGTTATCCGGCGAGAGCGGAAAGGTCGCGCCGCAGCAGTTCCACTGCGCCAACTCCTCCATCTCAAAGCCGACGGAGCGTGCGGACGCCCTTGCCGAAAGGTCGAAGCCTTTGGATACGGTATTTAAAGTACAGCCTGGATAATAGGGTATCTTCATAGATTCCGTGAACCGTGACTGTGTAAAAGAACCAAGCAAGCTCTGATCAAGGAAACCCTGATTTATTAAACTGAATTGTCATTTCGAGCGAAGCGAGAAATCTTGTTTTTAAATAATTCAGTAAGTTACAAGATTTCTCGTCGCTTGTGCGCTCGTGTGCGCTAACGTTATGTCTTCGGCGCAACGTTGTGCTTTGGCGCCAAAAGCGCTCCTCGGAAATGACAGACATAGGAATTAATCATAGTTTCCATAACGTTAACGGTCTGCGAACGCAGCCTCACCCGACGAACTTCCGAAACCCGCAGACAAGCGCCTGTTGCGGCGCCTTGCGGAGGAACGGGATTGGGATATCCTTTATCAGCGTGGGGCCAGTGCCCTTGCGGAGTTGAATCTGCCTCATGCCTTCAAGCACCGAGGCCACGCTGCAACCCTTGGGACAGCGCGCATAACACTGCACGCATCCCACACAGACCCACATGGTGTTGGCGGCCTCGACGTCGTCCACCCTGCCAAGCTGCAACAAGCGCATGACCCGGGACGGCGGCACTTCCATAAGGTACGAGACCGGGCACCCTGCGGAACATTTGCCGCACTGGTAACAGTGTTTGAGGTCTTCGCCGGTTACGCGCTCTATATGTTTTACACGAGGGCCGTCTATGTCAGCCCCTGAAAGCCTTATCTTCATCTTAATACCCCGTTTTGCGCCTCAGTCTCGCGGCGCCCTTCTGTACTTTTCAACGCCCTGCTGGAAGAGGTCGGCGCCGTAAGCGTCGTTGACCACAATTGCGGGAAAGTCCACAACCTCAAGCCTTCTGATGGCCTCGGCCCCAAGGTCTTCGTATGCAACGATCTCGGCCTTCTTTATCGAACGCGCGATGAGCGCGGCCGCGCCTCCGACCGCCGCGAAGTAGACGGCCTTGTACTTCTTCATGGCCTCGATAACCTCTCTGTTGCGTGCTCCCTTGCCTATCATCCCGCGTAGCCCCAGCGAAAGGAGCTTCGGCGTGTAGGCGTCCATCCTGCCGGAGGTCGTCGGCCCGGCAGAGCCTATCACCTGACCGGGCTTGGCAGGCGTGGGGCCGACGTAGTAGATGACCTGGCCGTTAAGCTCAAGAGGCAGTTCCTTCTCCCTGTATATCAGCTCGATGAGCCTCTTGTGGGCCGCGTCCCTTGCCGTGTATATGACGCCGGAGATCAGCACCTTGTTCCCTGCGTGCAACTTCATCACGTCTTCTTCGGACAGGGGCGTGGTTATCTTGATAGGTTCCGTCATAAAAGGTTACCGGTTGTCAGTTATCGGTTATCGGCAAAGGGAATATTCCGCTGCAATGGTGTTGCGCCACTAACAGTTTGTTGAAAAACACTCATCCGTTCAGGCTGTTCAAAAAGCTCCAGCTACAAGGCATCGAGGAGCGAGGAATGAGGCGTATTTTGTCCATACGCCGCAGTGACGAACGACGAAGATAACGCAGTAGATGGACTTTTTCAGCAGCCTGATATTTCAGATTACCACTTCCTTATGCCTTCCCGCATGACACTGTATGTTGATGGCAACAGGCAAAGACGCGATATGGCACGGATGGGTCTCTATATGCACGCCAAGCGCGGTTACCGTGCCGCCGAAGCCCATCGGCCCTATGCCGAGTTCGTTTATCAGACCGAGTAATTCGACCTCCATGGCGTTGACCTCCGGGTCTGGGTTCGGCGCCCCGACCTTGCGCAGGAGCGCCTTTTTGGAGAGTATGGCCGAGACCTCGAAACTGCCGCCTATGCCAACGCCGACTACTATGGGCGGGCACGGGTTGCCGCCGGCCTCCCTTATCGTCTCAAGCACAAACGTCTTGATGCCGATGGGGCCTTCGGAAGGCTTTAACATCTTAAGGCGGCTCATGTTCTCGCTGCCCGCGCCCTTGGGAGCGAACTTTATCGTGAGCCTGTCCCCGTCGACAATGGATGTATGGATGATGGCCGGGGTGTTGTCGCCGGTATTCACCCTGGTGAGAGGATGGCAGACGGATTTACGAAGGTAGCCGTCCTTATAGCCCTGGCGCACGCCCTCGTTTACCGCGTCCGCGAGCGAACCGTCGATGACGGCCTCGCGTCCGATATCGATGAAGAATACAGAGATGCCGGTATCCTGGCACATGGGCACGCCCTCTTTCCCGGCTATCTCGAAGTTGTCGATAATCTGGCCGAGGACCTCTTTGCCGAGCGGGGATTGCTCGGTATCGCGCGCAGTGCGCAGCGCAGCTGCAACGTCAGGCTCAAGGATGCAGGCCGCGCTGATGCAGAGTTCCCTGACCTTCTTCGTTATCTCTATGGCTGAGATTGTCCGCAATGCAGTATCCTTTGTTTGAGCTTTACTGAAAATATATCCGTTTAATGCGTCGTCATCAACAGACTTCAGGCGATCTAGAACTTCAATTCATTAATCAAGCCGCGCACGGCGGCCACCGAGGCCTCAAATGCCGCGCGCTCTGCCGCGTCAAGCTCAATCTCAAGTATCTTTTCCGCGCCGAGCGAGCCGAGCACCGTAGGCACGCCGATAAACATCCCTTTTACGCCGTACTGTCCGTCGCAGTAAGAGGCGCACGGTATGACGCGCTTTTTGTCCTTCAATATCGCCTCCGCCATCTCTACAACGGCGGCGGAAGGCGCATAATACGCGCTGCCGGTCTTCAGGAGACCGACTATCTCGCCCCCGGCCTTCTTTGTGCGGGCCATGATGGCATCGAGCCTGTCCGCCGGTATAAGCTGTGTGACCGGTATGCCGGATACCGTCGAATAACGCTTGAGCGGGACCATCTCGTCTGCGTGCCCGCCTATGACCATCGCATGGACGTCCTCGACCGAGACCCCGAGCTCCATCGCGATGAAGGCGCGCAACCGCGCCCCGTCGAGCGCTCCGGAAAGACCCATGACCCTGGCTGAAGGCAGTCCGCTGTACTTCCATGCGGCATAGACCATCACGTCAAGCGGGTTTGTCACGATAAGCAGTATCGTCTTCGGCGAGTGCTTTACGATGCCCTCGACAACGCTCTTTAATATGCCTGTGTTGGTGTTTATGAGGTCTGCCCTGCTCATCCCCGGCTTTCTCGGAATCCCGGCGGTGATGACGACGAGGTCTGAGCCGGCCGTGTCCTTATAATCGTTGGTGCCCGTGACCTTTGAGTCGAAGCCTTCGACAGGGGCCGCCTCCATAAGGTCGAGGGATTTGCCCTGCGGCACCCCTTCGACGATATCGAGCATCACCACGTCGCCAAGCTCTTTCAAGGCCAGCCACATGGCCGCCGTTGCGCCGACGTGGCCTGCGCCGACGACTGTAATCTTCTTACGGGACACGGCTCCTCCTTATACTGCGCTGAATTGTTCAATGACCACGCATGACTGCCCGCATTCAATCAAAAAAAGGTCTGCATAGAGGCACATGGAACGGCGCAAGACTTACCGCCGATTCTTCCGACCCTGTAAAATCAGCCCTGAGGGTCTGATTACGGGAGCTTAAAAGTTCTTTAAAAGACGCCGAGACAGATATGGTTCGAGAGTACTTGGCGCATCTTCAAAAATCGCATTTGAGCATACAATACATACGGCAATACGTAACACACTCCCCTCTGTATACAGTATACAAAATACCTGAAACTGTCAAGAAAAATACATCGTACACGACCGCGATGCGAGAGAGGGCATTTTATACATAAAATCCGCCATCCGCCCCCTCGTGTGCCGGGTTATGGTCGATTCTTGACCATAATCCGACATCTGCCAATCCAAGAAAAGACTTGCAAACCGAGAAAAATATGTGGTAATTTATATGACTATTCTACGGGGCGTAGCGCAGTCTGGTAGCGCGCCTGCTTTGGGAGCAGGATGCCGGAGGTTCGAATCCTCTCGCCCCGACCATTTTTATAATACATCAGCAGCGGCCCTGACCTCTTCCGTCTTCACTTGACCTGTCAAGGCCGGTCTTGATTCGGCCCTGCGATACACGGGTGAGCGCATCTTACATCAACCGCCTTCACCCTGCCAAGATATCAATCCCATGCGCCTGTAGCTCAGTCGGATAGAGCAACTGCCTTCTAAGCAGTAGGCCACTGGTTCGAATCCAGTCAGGCGCACCAATAATAGTAAGGGGTTGCGGCTTTTGCCGCACCATCTTTCTCACAAAAAAGACCAACCGGCTCTCAGCTCAAACACAAAAAAAGGCCGCCTCCGTTTTACGGAGGCGGCCTTTTAACTCCACTTTTGATATGACCTGCCGCTTGTCAACAGGTCGAAGGGGGACTTGAGAACGGCGCGGGGTTACGAGAGGATGAGGGACGGTCGTGAAAGACCCATTTGAAGAATCCCCCTCAGTCCCCCTTTGAAAAAGGGGGGTTGTGGGGGGGGGGATTCTTCCCTTAGCAGTCGTAGTAGAGGTAGAACTCGTGCGGCACCGGACGAAGCCTTACCGGGTCGAGTTCCTTCTCCTTCTTGTACTCTATCCAGGTCTCGATGACGTCTTTGGTGAAGACGTCGCCCTTCAAGAGGAACTCGTGGTCGGCCCTGAGCGCGGCAAGCGCCTCTTCAAGCGAGCCGCAGGCAGACGGCACCTTGGAGAGCTCTTCCGGCGACAGACCGTATATGTCCTTGTCGAGCGGCGCGCCCGGATTGATCTTGTTCTGTATGCCGTCGAGCCCGGCCATGAGCATGGCCGCGAATGCGAGATAGCCGTTGCAGGACGGGTCCGGGAACCTGACCTCTATCCTCTTGGACTTCGGCGAGGGCGAGTACATCGGTATCCTTATGGACGCGGAGCGGTTCCTGCTGGAATACGCGAGGTTGATCGGCGCCTCGAAGCCCGGCACGAGCCTCCTGTACGAGTTTGTGCCTGGGTTGCAGAACGCGTTCAACGCGCGGGCGTGTTTTAGAATTCCGCCTATATAGTACATGGCCATCTGGGACATGCCGCCGTATTCGCTGCCCGCGAATAGCGGCTTGCCGCCCTTCCATATCGACTGATGGACGTGCATGCCGCTGCCGTTGTCGCCGAATATCGGCTTGGGCATGAAGGTCACGGTCTTCTTCCATCTCTTTGCCACGTTCTTTACTATATACTTGAACCACATGAGCTTGTCGCCCATCTTGACGAGGCTGTCGAAGCGCATGTCTATCTCGGCCTGGCCCGCGGTCGCAACCTCGTGGTGCTGGCGCTCAATCTGTATGCCTATCTGCTCCATGATGAGACACATCTCGGTGCGGATGTCCTCCTGACTGTCGGTCGGCGGCACGGGGAAGTACCCTTCCTTGTGCTTGGGCTTGTACCCGAGGTTCGGCATCTCCTCGCGGCCGGTGTTCCAGGTGCCCTCTTCCGAGTCGATATAATAAAAGCCGTGATTGGCCCCCTGGCTGTAACGGATATCGTCGAATATGAAGAACTCCGGCTCCGGGCCGAAGTACGCGACGTCGCCGATGCCCGTGGACTTGAGATACGCCTCGGCCTTGATGGCGATATTGCGCGGGTCTCTCGTATACGACTCCTTTGTGATGGGGTCGACTATATTGCAGATGAGGCTCATCGTCGTCGTCTCGCTGAACGGGTCGATGACGGCGGTGGCCGGGTCAGGGATAACGAGCATGTCGCTGGCGTGTATCGGCTGCCAGCCGCGAATGGAGGAGCCGTCGAAACCAAGCCCCTCCTCGAAGATATCCGCACTCAATTCGGAAACCGGTATGGAGAAGTGCTGCCAGATGCCTACGAAGTCGAGAAACTTCATATCCACCATCCTGGCGTTCTTCTCCTTTGCAAATTGCAAGACTTCCTTCGGTGTCATATTATGCTCTCCTCCTTCATTTAGATGTTTTCATCCTGTTTTTTTACAATATGAAGACATTTATCGCGTTCGTTACCACCTCGCACGAACGTGAGAAATGGCTTTAGACGAGTTCAACGCGGTATAAAGACATTTATCGCGTTCGTCTCATATAGCGTCTTCGCCCTTCTCACCCGTCCTTATCCTTACCACCTCTTCCACCGGATAGACGAAGACCTTGCCGTCGCCGATCCTGCCGGTCTTGGCCGCGTTGACTATGGTCTCGACGACCTTGGCGGCGAACTCCCCCTTGACGACTATTTCGAGCTTTATCTTGGGGAGAAAGTCCACGACGTACTCCGTGCCCCTGTAAAGCTCGGTGTGCCCCTTCTGCCTGCCGAAACCCTTGACCTCGGAGACCGTAATACCCTTGATGCCTATCTCGTTCAAGGCCTCCTTCACCTCGTCGAGCTTGAAGGGTTTTATGATAGCCTCAATCTTCTTCATGTGTGCGCCCCTCCTGTATCCGTCTCCCGCGTTGCGGCCTGCGGCTGCCTGCAAGGACTTCTTCCGTCATTGCCTTCGCGGGATTTGACTGAAAAACTAACACACCGGCGGCCCGATGTAAATCTCTTTTACGCACAACCAGTTCAATCCGCGCCTGACTATTGATATAAGCAATTTTCATGCCGCGCCAAAACCGCTAAAACCCGGGTAAAGCTTCAAGAATAACCGCGGCGCAGGTCACCGAAGGCTATTTTTTATGCACGCCGTCTCTTGACTGCCTATTATTTGAACAACCAGGCGCGCGAAAGGTTTTGACACGGCCAGGGTCGTGGAGTAAGATTTCAACAGACCGTGCCATCGACCAAACAGAGCAACGGGTTCATTGACTCGACAGGAGAAAAAAAGACCCTCCTTGTCTTGTGTAGCTCAGGGCTTTAGCCCTGGATAAACGGCGTTGGACGCGGCGCCAAAGACACAACAATAGCGCACAAGCAATATCAGGCCTGAAGGCCTGAGCTACAGACATACGTCATTTCCGCGTGTCTCTGGCGGGAATCCAGCGTCTTTACGTCTTTGTGAGTATCGCAGGAGACGCTGGATTCCCGGCTAAAGCCTCGGGAATCACAGATTTACAAAGCGGCTCTATTCTTACTTTTTGCTTGAGCCGGGCGGACGACGCGCATATATTTTTAGCGGACACTACTTGAGGCAAGATGACCCATCGCATCGTCATAGACGGCTACAACGTACTTGGCCAAGGCGCGGACGCAGGGCTGCGCGATATCGAGGCCGGGCGCGACAACCTGATTTCGCGCCTGCTCATATATAAGAAGGTCAGGCGCGTAAAGCTCGCCGTCGTCTTTGACGGCACGCGCTCCGGCAACCTTGCCGAAGGCCGCGAAAGCCGGGCCGGAATAGATGTAATATTCTCCAGAGACGGGGTTGACGCGGATACCGTGATAAAGAGGATGGCCGGCGAGCGAGGCGAAGGCTTGACCGTCGTCACCTCGGACCGCGGCCTCGCCTCTTATTGCGCGGGACGCGGGGCGGTCGTCGTATCGTCAGCCGAGTTCGAGGGCATCCTCGACGCCGCGGCCTACGAAGAGCTGAAGGGCGTCATTCCGGAAGACGAAGAGGACGCGCCCGTGGAGAGAAAAGGACAATCAAAGAGACTACCAAAGGCGGAACGGAAAAAGAGACGGCGGTTGAAGAAGATGTAGGGCGGGCAAGGCAGCCTGATACAACCCCAAAAAAAACAGGCTGAACGCAACGCACAAAGATGCGTCTCGGGCAACCTGATGGGCGGTGTGCCGAAGCAATTAAATACTACTTGACAAAAGCGCCGTTCAGGATTACGATTCAAGGCATATGTGGTGGTAAATTCCCCGTTAGGGAGGGTATAACCCGATGAAGAGAATGTTGGCAGTAGCAGCACTCGCAGTAACCGTAGCCTTTGGCACAATGACCCTGGCAACGGCAGCAGACAAGGCAGCAGCGCCTGCACCACCGGCACCTGCGGCAGCAGCACCGGCAGCAGCACCGGCAAAGGCTGAGAAAAGGCCCCTGAGGCCGCAAAGAAGTAACCCCGCAATAACGCAACAATAACAAACAACAGACAAAGGCGCCACAAATGACCGTTTTAAGCGTCATTATGGCGCCTTTATCTTTGGGCGTTTTGCAGGGCGGCGCCCACCTTGCATATTGGAGACAGCAGCTTTGAATGCAGTTACGGTGTGCCTCTCATTCCCAAGCTCTGTCTGGGAATGCAATTATCCGGAAGCTAAGCTTCTCAAGCAAATCCGTTCCCAAGCCGGAGCTTGGGAACGAGAGGAAAATAAACTCAAACTCCCGCTCAGCAAACCCCGCGTCTTCATTCACACTACACATGCCCCTGAAATTATAAAAGGGGGGACTTTCGTCCCCCCTTTATAATCGCATTAAATTAGTTCTCCACCCCTACGCCCCTGGCCTCCATCTTAATATCGGCTCCCTTGCGGCGCGAACCTCGTCAACGCGCTGGACCTTCGTGTTGACCGGCGCGCTCTTCAGGAGGTCAGGGTTGGCGCGTGCCTCTTCGGCGATTTCCTTCATCGTCTCGATAAAACCGTCGAGCGTGGCCTTTGTCTCGGTCTCGGTCGGCTCTATCATTATCGCGCCGTGGACAACGAGCGGGAAATAGACCGTTGGCGGGTGATAGCCGTAGTCGATGAGCCTCTTGGCCATGTCTATCGTGGTTACGCCGTAGGCCGATTGCGCCTTGTCCGAAAAGACGCACTCGTGCATACACGGCTGGTCGTACGGCAGATGGAAGGTCCCTTTCAGGGATTCTTTGATATAGTTCGCGTTGAGTATGGCCGTCAGGGCGGCCTTGCGTATGCCGTCGGGGCCCATCCGCCTGATATACGCATACGCCTTGACCATGACGCCGAAGTTGCCGTAGAAGGCCTTTACCCTGCCGATGGACTTCGGGTTATCGCGCACGAACTTGTATTTATTGCCCGACTTCTTTATCCTCGGGCCGGGCAGGAACGGCACAAGCGCCTTACCGACGCCGACCGGACCGCTGCCCGGGCCGCCGCCGCCGTGCGGGGTGGAGAAGGTCTTATGCAGGTTGAACTGCACGACGTCGACGCCCATCTCGCCGAGCTTCATGATGCCCATGATCGCGTTGAGGTTTGCGCCGTCGCAATATATAAGCCCGCCCTTCTTATGGACGTAAGCGGCTATATCGTGGATATTCCGCTCGAATATGCCGATGGTGTTAGGATTGGTCAGCATCAATGCGGCCGTGTCGTCGTCCATCACGGCCTTAACCGCGTCGAGCGTCAGGACGCCGTTAGACTCCGACTTTATCGGCACGACCTTGAAACCCGCAAGGGCCGAGCTTGCCGGGTTGGTGCCGTGCGCCGTATCCGGTATGATTATCTTGTGGCGCGGCCTGCCCTTTGCCTTGAAGTAGGCCGCTATCATCAAAAGCCCGGTAAGCTCGCCCTGCGCGCCCGCGGAAGGCTGCAGGGTGATGGCGCTCATGCCGCTTATTTCCGCAAGGTAGTCTTCCAGCTCATAAATAAGCCGGAGCGCGCCCTGCGAAAGCTCCTCAGGCTGATACGGGTGTATGGCGGAAAGGCCTTCGAGCCGGGCCGCGTCCTCGTTGATTTTGGGGTTGTACTTCATGGTACACGATCCGAGCGGATAAAAACCCGTGTCAACGCCGAAGTTCCACTGCGAGAGCCTCGTGTAATGGCGCACCGCGTCTATCTCCGAGACCTCTGGAAAACCCGCCATGGGGTCGTTAGCGCCCCTTAGCATGGCGGCCGGGATGACCTTTGCGGCATCAACCACCGGCACATCGCACACGGCAGGCTCGACGCCCTTTCTCCCGGCTGACGAGACCTCGAATATCAACGGCTCGTCAAGCACAAGCCCTTTGGTTACGATATGTCTCATCTCGTCACCTTCCCCGCCTCTTCGGCAAACCTGTCAATATCCGCCTTGGAGTTCATCTCGGTAGCGCTGACTACTATATGACGGGCAAGCTCAGGATAGAACCGTTTAAGCCCCACCCCTGCCATGATGCGCTTTTTAAGGAGCGCCTTCATAAACGCGTCCGGGTCTGTATCAAGCTTGAACGTAAACTCATTGAAGGTGGGAGAGGTGAACGCCGGGGCAATCCCAACGGAGCTGAGCCTTGCCTTGAGATACTCGGCCTTTGAGAGATTGAGGTTTGCAAGCGCGCAAAGACCGACCCTGCCGAGGCTTACGAGATGAATGGCGGCCGCAAGCGCGCAAAGGCCGTGATTGGTGCATATATTGGATGTGGCGCGCTCGCGGCGTATGTGCTGCTCGCGGGTGGCAAACGTCAGGCAGTATGCGCGGCTTCCGTTCTTGTCAACGGTCTGGCCAATGAGCCTGCCCGGCATCTGGCGCACGTATTCGGTCTTTGTGGCCATGAAGCCGAGATACGGCCCGCCGAAGGCGAGCGGGTTGCCGAAGGACTGGTTCTCGCCCACCGCGATATCGGCGCCAAGCTCGCCAGGCGGTTTTAAAAGCCCGAAAGAGACCGGCTCGGCCGTTACGACAATAAGGAGACCCTTTTTCCTGTGTATGACCTCTGCAAGCGTGGCGAGGTCCTCGATGGAGCCGAAGAAGTTAGGATGTTGGACGACCAGACAGGCCGGGGCATCGCCGCATGCGGCCTCAACTGCCTCCGGGAGCGTGGTTCCGGCCTCGGTGCAGTAAAGGGCTTCAGTCACATGATTGCCCGCGCCAACGAGATAGGTCCTGACCGTCTCCCTGTACTCCGGGTGCAGGGCCGCGCTCATGACGACGGTATCCCTGCCCGTGATGCGCCTTGCCATGAGCACGGCCTCGGCAGTGGCCGAGGCGCCGTCATAGAGCGAGGCGTTGGCCACGTCCATTGCCGTCATCTGGCAGACGAGCGTCTGATACTCGAATACCGCCTGCAAGGTGCCCTGGCTTATCTCAGGCTGGTACGGGGTATATGCCGTGTAAAATTCCGAGCGGGAGGCGAGGTGGCCGACTGTGGCGGGTATGTAATGGTTATACGCGCCCGCTCCTAAAAAAGACGCATACCCGTTGACCGTGGAATTACGGGCGGCGATGGAGCGCAACTCGGCGGAGAGTTCCTGCTCCGAGAGGCCGTCCGGCAGGTTCAGCTTTCCTTTGAGCCTGAGCTCTTCAGGAAGGTATTTTAAAAATTCCTCGGTCGACGCGGCGCCGACGGTCTTTAATATATCCGCTATGTCTTTGTCTGAATGGGGGATGTATGGCAATTTATACCTCTAAAAGTAGTTACCGGCAGCCGTCTCCGGCTGCCGGTAAAGTTGTTTTGTCCTGAAACTCCATTATACAAGCGAGCGCCGGAAGGATGCATGCCGGCGTCCGCACAACCGCGACATCTCACATCTTCATATCTCAGGGCATTAGCCCTGAATAATCAGACTTGAAGGTCTGAGCTACAAATACAGACCGCGTGAGGGTGAAAAAATTACGCCACAAACAACCGAGGCCCTTTACATTTTCACCCATAGGCCGCCTTCGATTACTTCTCTTCCTCGATGAACTTCTGATATTCGTCGGCGGACATAAGGTCGTCAAGCTCGTCCAGGCTTGCCACATCGACCTTTATCATCCATGCGTCGCCGTACGGGTCTTCGTTAATAGCCTCGGGCGTATCGACTATGGCGTCGTTGACCTCGGTAACGCTCCCGCTTATCGGCGAGTACAGGTCTGAGACGGCCTTTACCGACTCGACCACCCCGAAAGGCTCGTTCTTCGTAACGGTGCCGCCTTCCTGCGGCAACTCGACGTAGACGACGTCTCCGAGCGAGTCCTGAGCGTAGTCGGTTATGCCTACCGTAGCCACGTTGCCGTCGAGCTTGACCCACTCATGCTCTTTCGTGTATTTGAGGTCCTTCGGAAAATCCATTGTCGGCTCTCTCCTTTCTGTAGTGAAGAACCCGGCTGAAACAATACGGGTTCATGGCGGGGACCCGGCGCTGGGCCGTCTCCCCTGAATATTCTCAAAATACTTTGTAAGTATCCGTCAAAAAAACCGTCAAGGCAAGCCTTAAATAAACACGAGGCCTGCTTCGGACGCCCCTCTGTCAGACTGTTAGACTTTATATGTCATTCCCGAGGTCTCAGTCGGGAATCCGGTCTTTTGGGCGCGCTGGGTTCCCGCTAAAGCTTGCCCTCGAATGGTTTAGTCGGGGGTCATAATCCTTGCAAAGAAGACCTCAGTGCGCCCCAGCCATCTTTTTGTTATAAAAAGGCAGAGTTGCGGTCTGCGCCTGCACCGGCCTGTTCCTTATGACGACGGCCAGCCCGGCCGTGTCTTTTATACCCGCGTCGATAAAACCCATGCCGATGCCGATGCGCAGCGACGGCGACATGGTGCCGCTCGTTACCGCCCCGGCTTTGGCGCCGTTGACTGTGATATCATAACCCTGGCGCGGCACACCCGGCCCGGTGAGGGTGAACGCTATTAGTCGCTTCTTAAGCCCTCCGTTGGGCCCCTTCTGACTGACAAGCGCATCTTTGCCGACGAACTCCGGCTTGTCAAGCCTGACGTACCTGTCGAGACCGGCCTCAAGCGGGGTGATATCGTCTCCCAGCTCATGGCCGTAGAGCGAGTACCCCATCTCAAGGCGCAGAGTATCGCGCGCCGCAAGCCCGACCGCGAAGATGCCGCAGCGCCTGCCGGCTTCCATAAGGGCCTGCCAGACGGTGACGGCCTCATCCGGCTCGCAGTATATCTCAAAACCGTCCTCGCCCGTATAACCCGTCCTTGAAACGACGGCGTCGCAACCGGCAACCACTGCCATGACAAAGTGGAAGGGTTTTATCTTTGCCGGTTTTACGTCGATGAGACCGGCGATAACCTCGGCGGAGCGCGGCCCCTGAAGGGCAATCTGAGCGTATGCCGAACTTACGTCCTCGACGGTAACGGTCGAGGGCCTTTGCTGTGCGTTTATCCAGTCGAACGCCTTGGCGGTATTGGAGGCATTGACGCAAAATATGACGCGCTCGGAGTTGAAACGGTAGATGATGGTGTCATCGACAACGCCGCCGTCCGGCCTGCAAAGGAGCGTGTACTGGCACTGGCCGTCAACGACCCTGCCCGCGTCGTTGGTGGTTATCCGCTGGACGAATTCGAGGGCGCCCTTGCCATAGACCTCTATCTCGCCCATGTGGCTTACGTCAAAGAGCCCGCAGGCGGAACGCACCGCGAGATGCTCTTCTATCACGCCGCTGTACTGCACCGGCATCTGCCATCCTGCGAACTCAACCATCCGCGCGCCGAGCGCGACGTGTGTATCGTATAGCGGCGTCTTCTTGACCTTCAATATTGTGCGCCGCCGCGTTGCGGCGGCTGCCTCCGTTTATGATTTACCCGGCGTGAATCCACGAGCGGACAGATGCAAATTGACGGGCGTCCTTAAGATACCGGCCGCAGCGGGTTGGATGACCTGTCAGCTTTGCTTTTTGAATTATTACCAAACGGGATAAAAATGTCAAAGAAAAAAAACGAGATGGGGAAGTTTTTTTTGAGGGGTCGAGGGGCGTTTCAAGCGGACGCGGGCGCGGCGCTCAGGCGAACGCCTCTTGCGCGCCTCGCCCTGCGGCTTGTCCATATCAAGGCGGCCTTGAGCTTGAGACTGAACGTCCATGTAAAGCAATGGCCTGCCCGTCTACTTTAGCAGAACCGAGAGCCTGACCACCTCGACGCCGTCAATCGTTGAGACGGACTCTTGCAAGGCCTTTATCGTCTCAGGGTATGGATGGCCTATGGCTATGGCGCTGCCGCGCTTCCTTGCAAGGCGCACGGCCTCGGCTATGCGCGCCTTTATCTTCACCACGTCCCGCTCGTTGTCCAGGAAGACGTCCCTGTCGGACGTGGCAACGCCCATCTCGCGGGCAATGCCTGATGCGACCGAGTTCGGGGTCGTGCGGCTGTCAAGGAAGAAGAGCCTCTTCTTCTTTGCCACCGCAAGCACCTCGCGCATAAGCGGGCCGTCCTCGGTGAACTTCGAGCCCATGTGGTTGTTCATCCCGATGGCGTAAGGCACTGCCTTGATATCGCCGTCCATCTGCCCCCTGACCTCATCCGGCGTCATGGCGGTCCACAGGGCGCCCTTGCCCGGGTCGTTCTCGTCGGACTTCGGCTCCATGGGCAGGTGCAGGATAACCTCCATCCCCCTTTTATGCGCCCTGACAGCGGTATCCGTTGAATGGACAAGGTGCGGCAGCACCGCTATGGTTATGGGCACGCCCATATCGGAAAGCTCGTCGAGCTTTCTCAGATCCTGGCCCATGTCGTCTATGACTATGGCGAGCCTCGGCAGGCCGGCCAACGGCGCGACGGCAACCGGCGGCACAGGGGTCGTAACCGGCGGCGCAGGCGGCACAACAACCGGTGGCGGCCGATGGATGATAGGCGGCGGCACAACCGGGCCAGGGGCCGGAGCGGGCCTGCGGTAGTTAAAAAAGGCAATGACCACCGCAGCCCCGATTATCAGACCGATGGCCCACAGTACCCATGCGGGCATCCCTTTGCCGCGTCTTTTCCTTGCCATAACCCTCTTATTTTTCAGCAGATTACTGGAAAAATCCCAAAACGTCATTCCCGAGGTCTTTGTCGGGAATCCAGTCTACGTACAATCAACGGCTTATGGATTCCCGCTTTCGCGGGAATAACGATTTAAGGCGGCAGCGCCGAATTTTTCAGCAGCCTGTTAGTCAATCAAAATCCCCTGCGGCGCGCCGCAGGGGATTTTACGATACGATTCTCGTTCCCAAGCAGAGCTTGGGAACGAGAGGATATCAGGCCTGAAGGCCTGAGCTGCGGATATACGTCATTCCCGCATGTCTCCTGGCGGGAATCCAGTTTTCCGGTGTTGCGTATGCGATATGGATTCGTCCCCGAATGTTTTAGGCCCCGACTTAGACATTCGGGGACGGACTAATACATCGGGAATGACGGTGTTAATCAGAGTTTCCTTAACAAAGACGCGCACGGCCGCCCTCTCAGACAATCCCCCTGTCTTTGAAGAACTGTCCGTACTTTTTATCGGTCACGAGGATATGGTTTATGAGCCAGTCCTTGAGAAAGTTCATGGTCTCTATGGTTATGGTGTTGTCCCCGGCATCGTGCTTGCCCTTGAGTTCGACGACCTTCGCCACCAGCCTCTCATGCTCGACCTTATGGGCGGAGTAATCAGGATAGCTGAACGTGGTCATCTGGCGCTCCTCGTCGGCAAAGTGCATCCGCGTGTAATCGAGAAGTCCCTTGAGGGTATCTCCGAGGACCTCGCGCCCCTTTGCCGCGCGCATGGCGTCGTGCAGGTCGTTTATAAGGTCGACGAGTCTCTTGTGCTGGGTGTCAAACATATAAACACCGACGCTGTACTTGTCGCTCCAGTTAAACAGCGGCATTGTCTGCTCTCCTCATTATCAATTCTAATCGCGCGGCACACGGCCATCGCGCACGGTTTACAGGCATGGATGCGGACAGACATCGGCTCCAATCCCGCCGTTCATAACCGTCGTCTCAGGCCCTTCTACACGCGCACGGGCCAGGCGCGCTAATCAGGCGGCCTTCCTGGAGATGGCCTGGAATATATACCAGCTCTTGAGGTACTCAAGGGCGCGGTTCAACTGGATATCCTCGCCGTTCTGCCCTGTTTCGACGGAGACGCTCCTGCCCGGTTTCTCGTCCTTGACAGCCGTCTTGTCGGCCTTGTCCGAACCGTCCTCAGCCGCGAGGTGCCCGTCGAGGTCCTTCTCCTTCATGTGCGACTTGGTCACGTCGCCGACGATGATATCCGGCTCTATGCCCTTTGCCTGAATGGAGCGGCCCGAAGGGGTATAGTACTTCGACGTGGTGAGCCTGAGCGCTCCACCGTCCGGCAGCGGCATGACGGTCTGGACCGAACCCTTGCCGAAACTCGGCGTGCCCAATATGGCCGCCCTCTTGTGGTCCTGGAGCGCGCCCGCGACTATCTCGGATGCGCTCGCGCTGCCGCTGTTGACGAGGACTATCATGGGATAATCAGGCTGGTGCTTGACCCCGTCCGCGTTAAATGTCATGTCCTGACCGGCCACCCTGCCCTTTGTGGAGACTATCAGCCCCTTGTCTATAAAGACGTTGGAGACCGAGACCGCCTCGGCAAGCAGGCCGCCGGGGTTGTTGCGCAGATCCAGCACAAGCCCCTTCAGCTGACCTTCCTTCGGGGTAAGTTCGGCAAGGGCCTTTTCAAGGTCGATCGTCGTATTCTCCTGGAACTGGGTTATCTTTACGTAACCGAAACCGTCCTCAAGGGCCTTTGACTTGACGCTCTTGACCTTTATGACGTCGCGGGTAAGGGTAAACGGCTTTGGTTCGTCAAAGGAGTCGCGCATTATATGTATGGTCACCTGCGTGCCCTTCTGCCCCCTCATCTGGCCCACGGCCTCGGTGATGGTCATATCTTTCGTATACTTCTCGTTTATCTTGATTATCCTGTCGCCTGCAAGCAGTCCCGCCTTTGACGCCGGGGTGTCGTCTATCGGGGCGACGACCATGAGCACCCCCTCCTTCATGCTTATCTCTATGCCTATGCCGCCGAATACGCCCCTTGTATCGACCTGCATCTCCGCGTACTCCTGCGGCGTCATGAAACTCGAATGCGGGTCAAGCCCCTTGACCATGCCCTTTATCGCGTTATCGATAAGGGTCTTGGTCTCCACCGGCTCGGCGTAATTATCCTGCACCATGGCCAACACGTCCGCGAAGCTCCTCAGGCTTTCGTAGGTCTCGTTCGGGACCGCCACCACCCTGCGCGAGGCTCCGAATGAAACGGCCAGCACCACCGCCACAACTATCATGACCCCGCCTGCGAACCTGAGACCGAAAAATCGCTTTATCATCTAACGTCTCCTCCGTGCCGACATGCTGAAGAATGTAATCATCTCCGCGTTATACTTATTGATGTGCCGCCCCACCGCCCTTACTTCGCCCTTGCAACGAACCATGCCTCCGGGTCCCTCGGCACCCCCTTCTGTCGTATCTCAAAATAAAGCCCGGGCAAGCCGGTCGGCCCGCTGTCGCCTACAAGCGCCACGGTCTCGCCAACGGCCGCCTCCGCGCCCTTATCCTTCAATATCCTGGAGAGCTGGGCAAAGAGCGTATAATAGCCGCCCCCGTGGTCTATAATCATCACCTGACCGTAACCGCGAAGCCAGCCGACATACGCAACCTTGCCCGGGTAGACGTTCTTGACGGGTACGCCAAGCTCAGATTCAATTATTATACCATTATTGAAGACCTCGGTGTTATATTTCTGATTCCTGACCTTCCCGTACCTTGAGGAGACCATGCCGGCCACCGGCATATCGAGCCGTCCCTTCATTGAGGCGAACCCGTCGAGGCCCGCGGCCTGCGTCTCACCGGTTCGGAGCCTGGCTATCAAATCCGTAAGCTCGGCCGCGGCCTCGGTAAGCTCCTTTACGACCTTGAGCCTGCGCCTCTTCTCGTTCTTAACGCCGGCCAGCAGCGCCGTCTTCTTTTTCTTAAGCGACTCGGCCTCGGCCTTCTTCGTCAACGCCTCGGCGGCCGCCGCGTTCATCTGGACGCCAAGGGAGGCCAGGCGCGCCTTTTCCGCATCAAGACCGTTGAGATTCCTCTCATAACCGTCGATAAGGCTGGCGTCCGAATCCATGATCAGCGTAAGGTACTTATGCCGCCTCCCGAGCTCTCCCATCGTATCGGCGGTAAAGACGGCCGCAAGCGCGGTCCCCTTCCTTATCTTATACATCGCCCGCACCCGGCGGCTGAGCCTTCCGGCCAGGACCTTCTTCTCATCCTCAAGCGCGGCTATGGCCGAGGCGGTCTCGCGCGATTTGCCATCGAGCTCGGCCTTTGCCTTCCGGGCCGTCTCAAGGGCCTGCCTCTTCGCGGCAATACCCTTGTTGATATCGTCAAGCGCGTCGAGTATGGAGACCTCGCGCTCCGTAGCCGCGCCAATGGCCTTCTTCTCCTCGCGAATCTTCCGCGTTACGTCCTCAAGCCTCTTCTCCTTCCTTATCGTCTCCCTCGACTGCGCGGCCGCAACCGGCTGGCCTGACGCCAGAAAGACAAAGGCGGTTACAAAAGGGACGATGGCCTTCAACATGACTTCAGGAACCTCGACGTTGAGAGCAGGCTGCCCGCGGCGCCGAGGACGATGCCGAAGGCGAAGACCGCGGCAACGGCCATCGTCCAGCTTACCGGCACGTCGACCACGAACCGGAGATAGACGGGCATGCGGCTGAGGAGCGCCCAACGCCCGGCGTATATGATGAAGACTGCCAGAAGCCCGCCGATAAGCCCCTGTAGCACCCCCTCGACGAAGAACGGGAGTTTGATATAATTATCGGTCGCGCCAACGAGGCTCATTATCTCTATCTCGTCCTGCCTCGCGTAGACGGTAAGTCTGACCGTATTCGATACGATAAAGACGGTCACGCCAACGAGGAAGATGCCCGCGCCAAAGGCGGCCACCTCGAAGAACCTCAGGAACGCGGCGAACTTCTCCACCCACTCCTGGCTGTACTGAACCTCCTCGGCCCAGTCCATCTTCTTGAACCGCTCCACCACGCCCGCGGCCTTCGCACCCTCCATATACTCCGGGTCGAGGCGCAGTTCAATCGAGGCGGGCAGCGCCCCTGCGTCCACGCCCGCAAGCACCGCCTCATGCCCCTTCATCCCGGCCTTGAGCTCGGCATAAGCGTCGTCTTTGGATATATACGCCACGCTCTTGATGCCCGGCACGGCAAGAGAAGCGCCCTTTATCCTCTCTATGGAGCCGGGCCCGCGCATGGCCGTATCTTTGATATAAACGACGATATGGGTGCGGTCGCCCCAGGTCGAGACCGCCGCATCAAGGTTGATAAAGACGAAGAGGAACTGGGCGAGGATGGCCAGCGAGAACCCCACGGTAAGCGCCGTGACCACGGTCGTAGCGAGGTTGTCCCTGACCGAGCCTGTTGCCGAGCCGAGCAGATGAACGATGTTTGAGCCTTTTGACATATCCTTATCAACCTTCCGCAACCACGGGATTGCTTCGCGGAGTTTATCCTGAGCGAAAAACCGAGATTCCTCGCTACGCTCAGAATGACATAGCGAAGGACTCTGTTAGACTCTATTTGTCATTCCCGAGGTCTTAGTCCCCGACTAATACTTTCGGGGACGAATCCATACCACCCAAAGACACAAAAGACTGGATTCCCGCCAAAAACACGCGGGAATGACGTATATCTGTAGTTCAGGCCTTCCGGCCTGATACTGCGCGTCCAGCGCCCGTTATTCAGGGCAAATCCCCCGACCCACGCCAATGGGCGTGGGTGCCCCGCCCCCGTGTGCGCTCGTGTGCGCTAACGTTATGTCTTTGGCGCAACGTTATGTATTTGGCGCCTTTTTCAAAGGGGGAAGTTTAAGCCCTGAGCTACACAAGACGACGCACGTATAATCCAAACCGGCAGGTCTGAGTCTTCACAATAACGGGTTAAGGAATTAATCAGCGGTTCTCTAACCTGAGACCACCCTGCCCTGTTCAAGCACAATCGCCCTCTTCGCGAACCTGTCGATAAGACCCTGGTCGTGAGTGGCCACTACCACGGTGGTGCCTTTGTTGTTGACCTCTTTAAACAGCTCGATAGTCTCAAGGGACAGATGCGGGTCGAGGTTGCCCGTCGGCTCGTCGGCGAGTATGATGGCCGGTTCCTTGACAACGGCCCTGGCTATGGCCACGCGCTGCTGCTCGCCTCCTGAGAGGGTCTCGACCTTGAAGTTGGCCCTGTGCTGCAGCCTGACGTAGCTGAGCGCCCGCGCCACGCGCTTTTTCAGCTCGCCAGTCTCCACCCCCATGACGCGAAGCGCAAGGGCGACGTTGTCGAAGACGGTCTTGTCGTGCAGGAGCTTGAAGTCCTGAAAAACGAAGCCGATGCGCCTTCGCAGGTAAGGCACATCGGAACGCGGTATCTTTATATAATTCCTGCCGTCTATTATGAGCTGACCGCCGGTGGGGGCTTCCGAACCGAACATGATATTGAGAAGGGTGCTCTTACCCGCGCCCGAAGGGCCGGTGATAAAGACGAACTCGCCCTTTGCCACCTTGAGCGTCACGTCATGGAGCGCCGTGCCGGCGCCCTCAAACGTCTTGTAGACATGGAATAATTGTATCATCACGCTCTGGGCCCGGCGTAGAGCCGGGAGACGGGGCCGGCCCCGGTAATCCGGAAAAACCGGCCTCGACCCTTTCATTATCCCAATTGCGATATTTCATGTCAAACGAAATCAGGGCAATCCTATCCTTGATTTTTAGGATTAACATGTATATCATTTAAGTTCACCCGGCGGATACGCCTGAATGACCGCCCTGAATCCCGCTGACGTCTTGCGCGAGACAAACGCTCCACCACGAAGATTAATGAGAAAGAACATCATCATAATGGGGGCCGCGGGCCGCGACTTTCACAACTTCAACTGCCTCTACAAAGAGAACATGGAGTGCCGCGTAGCCGCGTTCACGGCCGCTCAGATACCGTTCATCGACGCCCGCACGTATCCGCCGGAACTCTCCGGCTTTCTCTACCCCAGCGGCATACCCATACACCCGGAGGCCCGGCTCGCGGAACTGATAAAGTCCGAGCGCATCACCGAGGTGGTCTTCTCGTACAGCGACGTATCCCACGACTACGTCATGCACAGGGCGAGCATCTGCACGGCGCTGGGCGCCGACTTCGTCCTGCTCGGCGCGGAGCAGACCATGCTCAAATCCGCCAAACCCGTCATCTCGGTATGCGCGGTGCGCACGGGGTGCGGCAAGAGCGGTGTCACGCGCTTTATCGCGAAGACCCTAATGAGCGCGGGCATAAAGGTCGCAGTCATACGCCATCCCATGCCCTACGGGAATCTCGTCAAACAACGCGTCCAGCGCTTCGAGACCCTCGATGACATAAAGAACGCCGAATGCACCATCGAGGAGATGGAAGAATACGTGCCCCTGATAGAGGCCGGGATAAGCGTTTGGGCCGGGGTCGACTACAAAGACGTGCTCTTCAAGGCGGAACGCGACTGTCAGGTCATAATCTGGGACGGCGGCAACAACGACCTGCCCTTCATCAAGCCCGACCTTGAGATATGCGTGGCCGACGCACTGCGTCCGGGCCACGAGATATCGTACTACCCCGGGGAGGCGAACCTGCGCAGAGCCCACGCCGTCGTAATCAACAAGACGAATACCGCCCTGCCCGACGACCTCGATCACGTGGTCTCCAACATCAGCGCGGCAAACCCCGGCGCAAAGATCGTGACCACCGCCTCCATCGTAAGCATCGAAGGGGGCGCGGATATAAAAGGCAAAAAATGCCTCGTCATAGAAGACGGCCCCACCCTCACCCACGGCGGCATGACCTACGGCGCCGGGATCATAGCCGCGCGTAACGCCGGAGCCGTGCCCGTTGACCCGGCGCCGTACGCGGCCGGCTGCATAAAGAAGACGCTTGACGCCTTTCCGAAGATAAAAAACCTTCTGCCGGCCGTCGGCTACTCCAAAGGACAGATACACGACCTTGAAACAACGGTCAACAACACGCCGTGCGACATAGTCCTCATAGCTACGCCCGTCGACCTCGCCTCTATCCTCGCCATCAACAAGCCGAGCGTGCGCGTGAGCTATGAAATTGCCGAAACCACATCGCCTGGGCTTGCCGACATTGTCATCGACTTCGCAAAGGCGCTGAAATGAGGCTATTATCTCTTTTTGCAAAGAGATATATCGCCGGTATAACCATAGACGACGCGATACGCGCCGGACGCGGGCTTAACGACGCGGGGCTGGCCGCTGCAATAGACAACCTCGGAGAGGACGCGGCAAGCGTTGAAGAGGCCGCTTCAGCCGTGGCCGAATACCTCTCACTCATCGACGCCATCGCAGCAAGCCGCATCGACGCCGACATCTCCCTCAAACTCACCCACCTCGGGGCCGGCATATCCGCAGCCATGGCCGAACGAAACGCGGGCATCATCCTGAATAAGGCCGCGGAACACGGCATCTTCGTGCGCTTCGACATGGAAGGCTCGCGCCACACGCAGACGATAATCGACGTCTTCCGCTCGCTCCATGAACGTTACCCCAACTCAGGGCTTGCCATCCAAAGCTATTTGAGGCGCAGCGCCTCGGACATAGCCATGCTCACCGGGCTCGGCGCGAGCATCCGGCTCGTCAAGGGCGCGTACAAAGAGCCGCCCGATATCGCGTTCGCGGATAAGCGCGAGGTCGACGCAAACTTCTCCGCCCTTATGAAGACGCTTCTGGTCTCAGGAACGAACCCGGCCATAGCCACGCACGACGAGCGGCTGATAGAAGAGACAAAGAGGTTCGCCGTTGCCAACGGCATCTCCAAAGACCGTTTTTCGTTCGAGATGCTCCTCGGTATAAAGAGGTCTTTGCAAAGACGCCTCGCCGCCGAAGGCTACCGGGTGCGCATCTACTGTCCTTACGGCCCGGACTGGATGGCCTACACCGCGCGAAGACTCCGCGAGAGGAAAGAGAATATCTGGTTCGTCGTGAAAAACATCTTCGATTGACGGGATTTGCGAGCGATCAGTGGTCTCTCCCGACTGTATCAGCCCGGCGGGCGGCGGGAGGAAACTCCCGCCGCCACATCAGCGCCATTTTGTGCCGTCAGGAGTTTCCTCCTGACGGCATCACCACACGTATGACGGCAACAACCCGTTCCTGCCGCGCTGATACAGCCGCGAAACGCAGCCTATCTATTGCCATAACTCGTATTTTATATAATAATTAAAGGATATGCGGGAGGCTGCGGGATATTAATGCACAGAAACGGTTGGCGCACCATAACCGTGACCACGGGACTGTCCTGGCTCATGAAGCTCATGATGACGGGACTCATACCCTATGAGATCTCCAGGGGCGAATACCTCTTCGTCGTCGGCACGGTCGCGGCAGTCGGCATATCCCTTGTGCCGAGCATAGTCGAGAGGAATTACCGCGTAACGCTCCCTTTCGAGCTCGACCTGCTCATTACCCTCTCTCTCTTTCTCCATACATTTCTCGGCGAGGGCATGGACTTTTACCAGCGCTTCCACCATTGGGACAAGCTCCTGCACCTCTACGGCGGCTCGGTCGTGGCCGTGCTCGGCTTCGTAACCGTCTACACGCTCCATTATACGCGCAAGGTGCGCCTGTCCATCCCGCTCATCGGTTTTTTCACCATCATCTTCGCCCTCGCCGTCGGCGCGCTCTGGGAGATAGGCGAGTTCACCGTGGACAGCATCTTCATACGCCACACGCAGGACGACCTGCCCGACACCATGTGGGACCTTATTGACGACCTTATCGGCGGAACCATGGCCGCGGGCCTGGGCATGCTCTATGTAAGATACACCAACAAGGCCGCCAGAAAAAGACTGGCAAGACCGCTCGGCGAGGTCTTCGGCCTCGGCGCAAGGATAGACAGGGTGCGCCAACGGTTCAAACGGCGGAAACACTCCCGCCATTACGACGCGGAACAGGCCCAGGGCGGGCCGAACGGGACGCGCATCCCGGCGACGGATAAGAAAAAGCCCGGCGCCCCGCCGGATGTTAATCATTGACGCCGGAAGCCTGACAAGACCCTCAAATCATCTTCACATATCGACAACCCAAGAGGAGGCACCAGATGGAGACCTACTACAACCCGGCGGACCTCGGCAAGTTCGCCTCAGTCGGCGAGGGCGCGCCGGAACTCTGGAAGAAGTTCAACGAATGGTACGGCGCGGTCTTTGCGGAAGGCGCGCTCACAGAGCGCGAGAAGGCGCTCATCGCGCTTGCGGTGGCGCACGCGGTGCAATGCCCTTACTGCATAGACGCCTACACCCAGGCCTGCCTTGAGAAAGGCTCGAACAACGAGCAGATGACCGAGGCCGTGCACGTGGCCGCGGCCATCAAAGGCGGGGCCGCGCTCGTCCACGGTGTGCAGATGAAGAACGCCGCCGAAAAGATAGGGATGTAGCCGTGGATACGACCGTGACGGCGGAAGAAATAATACTCAACCAACCCGGTCGGTTTGACGCCGCGCTTGCGGCGTCAAACCTCTATCCTCTGACGGCCTCCGGTATAACGACCCTGCAGATGAACCTCGGCAAGCGCTGCAACCTTGCGTGCAGGCACTGCCACGTGCAGGCCGGGCCGCACAGGATAGAACAGATGACGCGGGAGACGATGGAGGCGTGCGTGGAGACGCTT
>JACRNO010000052.1 GCA_016234855.1 Deltaproteobacteria bacterium
GAGTCTTCAGCGACAAAACCAGCATCGAAAGAATACTATTCGCGGTATTTACTTACGAAAACAAGAAACAAGGAACCGCTACCCTTTTCTCACTGACACAAAATTCTTGACGTTACCTTATCGTAACTCCCTCCATGACTGACCTTCAAGGGGGCCACAGATGAAGTTTTTTATCGATACGGCGAACATAGAAGAGATAAAGACCGCTGCAAACTGGGGGCTTGTGGATGGGGTGACGACCAACCCGTCGCTCGTGGCACGGGAGAAGCGGCCGTTCGACGAGATAATAAAAGAGATCTGCAAGATAATCAACGGCCCTATCAGCGCGGAGTGCGTAAACCTCGACGCAAAAGGCATGATTGAAGAGGCCCGCGGCCTTGCCAAGATTCACAAGAATATCGTCGTGAAGATTCCCATGACACTCGAAGGGATGCAGGCGGTAAAGACCCTTACGAAAGAGGGCATCAAGACGAACGTGACGCTCGTCTTCTCGCCGCTTCAGGCCCTGCTGGCCGCAAAGGCCGGGGCAAGCTACGTCAGCCCGTTCGTCGGCAGGCTCGACGACGTCTCGCATAACGGCATGGAACTCGTCCACCAGATACTCGAAATCTTCGGCGCATACGCCTACCCGACCGAGGTCATCGTCGCAAGCGTTCGTAACCCGCTGCACGTGCTCGACGCCGCTACAATGGGCGCGCACGTGGCCACCATCCCGTTCAAGGTGCTCGAGCAGCTCTCCAAACACCCGCTTACCGACGCCGGGATTTCAAAGTTCCTCGAAGACTGGAAAAAGGTGCCGAAGTAGGAAATTTCGTCTGTGGCGTCAGGAGGCAACTCCTGACGCCATAATAGCCGGAGGTATAACCCTATGGGCAAGGCGCATATAGACATCCCAAATAAAAAGATAGCCGAGTTCTGCAAAAAATGGCAGATACTCGAATTTTCATTTTTTGGTTCGGTGCTCAGGGACGATTTTCGTCCCGACAGCGACATAGACGTGCTCGTGACCTTCGCCAAGGACGCAGAGCATGGTCTGTTCGACCTTATTCACATGGAGGATGAGTTGAAGACGATATTCGGGCGCAGTGTTGACCTTGTAAGTCGGCGCGGGATTGAGGCCAGCCGGAACCATATACGCAGGAACGCCATCCTAAACTCGACTGAAGTGATTTATGCCGCGTGACAACGAATATCTCTTATTATCGTTCCCACGCTCCAGCCCGTAGAATGGGCTGAGGCATGAAGCCCATCTACAATTTGCCATCCGTGACAGTCCGCTTAGCTGAATCAACTTGTAAAGGCGCAGGTTCAGCTGGCTTTTTCTTCCGCAGAGTAAATAAGATTGCCCCCAGCGGCAAAGATACCGAAAGCGTCCACGCACCATACGGTGGAGCAAAAGCTGCGGCGCTAAATAGTTGAACAGACAGCGGTTTGACGCTCCACTGCCCGGTAGTCCAATCGATCGCAAATTTGCCAACACCGAACACTATGAAGAGAATCCATATCCATTTTCTCTTATCCATTTTGGTTAGGATACACATGATAAGAGCGTACAGGCTGAACAGCGGAAACAAGACAGCTAAGGCGAGCACTGCATATTGATGTAAGCTTTTACCCGAGAGCGTGAACCTATTAAGATTCTCCAAGGAATCCGAGATTGGGGACACGTTGAATCCTATGATTGTAGAAATGCCTCCCTTTTTCCGAATCGCAACATTAACCACTATCCACTCATTTGGGAACTGGTACTCAAAAGTCAAATTGCTTTCGTAGCGATCCGAACTACTGAAGGTGTTTGCGCCAACGAGTTTGATTGATTGTGGGGTTTGGGATGGTATCAACGCTGCCATCTTGACTATCACGTCATGGATATTTTCAGACTTAATACTTTGATCTAAATCTTTTTCAATTTGCTCAAATTTGCTTTGCCTAAGCAGATCAATATAGTCTTTCGCAACCTGTTGGTCTTCCGATGATGCAATCATTTTCATCATGCTTGCCTGATCGCAACCCGCGAGCATTATCAGCAGCAAGACAACAATCAGATTAACATAACGCATCATACTTCCTCCTTTGAATTTATCATCGTTCCCACGCTCCAGCGTCCGTGCCTTTCTCCTCCCCTTATATAAGGGGAGGCCGGGTGGGGTTACGCTTTTACGACCACAATAGCAAGCAAGCCATCGTCAATGTGCGCTACAAACATAACTCCCCCTGCCCCCTCTTTAAAAAGAGGGGGTTCAATGCCCCCTCATCCCTGCCTTCTTGTGCGCTAACGTTGTGTCTTGAGCGCCTCCCCGAAGGGGAGAAGGGGTAAAATCCCCCCCAGCCCCCCTTTTTCAAAGGGGGGAATTGTCCCCCTACTTCGTTATCTTTATCGCGCACAGGCTCCCGCACATGGTGCACACGGACGAGTCTTCCGGCTGACTGCCCTCGCGCATGGCGCGGGCCTTCAACGGGTCTATGGAGAGCCTTATCTGCTCGTCCCAGTCAAGGGCCTTTCTGGCCTTTGCCAGCCTTATATCAGCCTCCATCGCGCCTTTCGCTTTCTTTGCCACGTCTCCGGCGTGCGCGGCTATGCGCGAGGCGATTACCCCTTCGCGCACGTCCTCGACTGTGGGCAACCTAAGGTGCTCACTCGGCGTGACGTAGCACAAAAAGTCCGCGCCAGCGCTTGCGGCTATGGCCCCGCCTATGGCCGAGGTGATATGGTCGTACCCCGGGGCGATGTCGGTCACAAGCGGGCCGAGCACATAGAAGGGCGCGCCGTGACAGAGCCTCTTTTGCAGGAGGATGTTCGCCTCTATCTGGTCAAGCGGCACGTGGCCCGGGCCTTCTATCATCACCTGCACGCCCTCTTTAAAGGCCTCTGATGCAAGCTCGCCAAGGGTTATCAGCTCGTGCACCTGACCGCGGTCGGTCGCGTCGGCAAGACAGCCCGGTCGCAGGCCGTCGCCGAGGCTTATGACCATATCGTATTTTTTGGCAATCTTTAAAAGGCGCGGGTACTCGTCAAAGAGCGGGTTCTCTTTCTTGTTGAACTTCATCCACTCGGCGGTGAGCGCCCCGCCGCGGCTGACGATGCCCATGATGCGCCCTTCTTTCTTTATCCGCTCGACTGACGAGCGCGTCACCCCGCAGTGAACGGTCACGAAGTCCACGCCCTCCTCTGCCTGCTCTTCTATAGCCTCGAAAAACTCGTCTGAGGTAAGCTCGACGAACGACTTGCCTTTTTTGCGGGCGTTGACCGCGGCCTGATAGACCGGCACAGTGCCGATGGGCACGGTGGACTGCTCCATGACCATCCGCCTGATAGCGGCCACGTCCCCGCCGGTGGACAGGTCCATCACCGCGTCCGCGCCAGCCTCGATAGCGGTCTTTAGCTTCAAAAGCTCGACGGTCGTATCGGCCTGGTCTTGCGAAGACCCGATGTTGGCGTTAACCTTTGTGCGAAGCCCCTTGCCAACGGCAAGCGCATCGATGGATTTATGTTTGACGTTACGCGTTATGATGATGACGCCGTCCTCTATCCCCTTGCGGATGTACTCCGCATCAACCCCTTCTTTGGCGGCTGACGCCTTCATCTCTTCCGTAACTATACCCTTGCGGGCGGATTCAAGCTGTGTCATATCTACTCCCTGGCAGACTGCTGAAAAAGTCCCATCTGCGGCGTTGTCTTCGTCGTTCGTCACTGCGGCGTAGAAAAAACTACGCCTCATTCCTCACTCCTTGACGCCTTGCATATGTGACTTTTTGAACAGTCTGCATAAAGTTGAAGTTTTGCAGCAACCTTCTATTTATCTTATTCGCTAACCCGCCTGAGCCTGCGGGCCTTCACCTCTTCGACCAATTCAACCGCGCTCGCCCTGACGTCCGGCCGTCCCATGACGGCGGAGATGACTGCTATGCCCGCTGCCCCGGCCAGCATGACCCCGGATATATGTTCCCTCTTTATCCCGCCTATGGCGTAGACCGGCGCATTGACGCTGGCGCATACGGTCTTGAGTTTTTCCACGCCCAGCGGCTCGCCAAACTCAACCTTTGACTCCGTATGGAATATCGGGCCAAGCGTTATAAAGTCAGCCCCGCTGCCCACGGCCGCGAGCGCCTCTGTAAGGCCGTGCGCGGAGACTCCGATAAGCATCCCTGGCCCGACTACCGTGCGCGCCTCATTTGGGGGCATGGATTTTTGCCCAAGATGAACACCGTCGGCCCCCACGGCGATGGCGATATCCACGCGGTCGTTTATAAGGAGCGTTGCCCCGTACTCGCTCGTCAACTCGCGCATCCGCCGCGCAAGATAAAAGAGCTCACGAGGCGGCATATCCTTTTCACGCAATTGCACGGAGCGCACGCCTGCATCAAGCGCCTGCCTGACCGGACGCAGGACGTCTCTATCCGCAGTAAGCTGCCTGTCGGTCACGAGATAGACCCCCATCGAAGCGGCCTTCTCCAGTCTCAGACCTTTTTCGTCTTTTTCTCCCCTGGCGTCTCCCATAGTCTCCCCGCTATGATTACGGCCAGCGCAACGAGGGATATCCCGATGCTCGCCATTTGCGCGGCCCGGAGCGAGCCGAACATGAGACTGTCGGCCCTGAAATGCTCCACCACGAACCTGCCCACCGAGTAGAGCGCAACGTACATCGCGAAGATATAGCCGTCCCTGTGCTCGCGCCTTCTTAGCACCAGCCAGATAAAGGCGAAGATGCAGAGGTTGAAGAACATCTCGTAGAGCATAGTCGGGTGGAGCGGCACGCCGGGAAACTGCCTGCCCGCGATGCTCTCAGGCGGAAATACAATGCCCCACGGCATATCCGTGGGAGCGCCGTGCGCGTCCCCATTCATGAAGTTGCCGAACCTGCCGAAGGCCTGCCCGAGTATCAGGCTCGGGGCGACCGCGTCGGCCATGCGCCAGAAAGCGACGCTGCGCCTCCTGAGATAGAACCACGCGACGCTTATGCCGCCAATAAGCCCGCCGTGTATGGCCAACCCGCCATGCCATATCGCAGGTATCTCTTTAAGGTCGGACAGATAATAGCCGAGATTGAAGACTACATAATAGAGCCTCGCGCCAACGACCCCGCCGATGACCGTCCAGACGATGAGGTTCATCACGTCGTCTTCGGATATGGCAATGGCCTTTCTGCGCACCTCGTGCTTTATTATCCACGTGGCCGTGAGTATGGCTACGACGTACATCAGGCCGTAGAAACGTATCTCAATGAAACCGTATTTGAAGAGTATGGGATGCACGTCGGTTATCCGTTATCGGTTGTCGGTCTTGTAGGGTGGGCTCCGCCCACCAAAATATCAGCTAATCCATCACACAAAAAGTGGCACAGCCCTTCCTACGTTACTGACTTGCCACCCGCCACCGCGCCCTGATATGCGGCCAGCAATTGCGGGTCCTCAATCGAGCCATGATGGTGAACCTGTCGCCACTTTCCATCTATCTTTTGAAATATACGAGATGTGCGTATGGCGAGCTTTAATTCCTTTCCGTCAAGGCGGAGGTAACCACGTTCTCTCCCTACGGCATAAAAGATCTCCGGCGTCTGATGAATCGTATAGTCGTAATATTCTACATAAACATCCGCAGAACCATTGAAAATGCGTTCGTAAACAGACCTTATCTCGTTCCATCCGCGCTTTATTCCGCCAAGCGGATTGTCCATTGCAATTTCATTGTTATTTGCCCAATTCTGTTCCATCATTACGATATCACGCTTATTAAAAGCGCAATAAAATTGAACAAGGACTTGAAATGCCGACGTAAGGCCGCCCTGGTCTTCGCTTCCGGTTATTGCTTTCTGAATCGGCTCCATCAAACTCGCACTCCTTTGGAATGGCCTGGGCTGCGCCAAAAAGGTTGGCCGCAAGATATCCTAATCTATCAACCCGCTCAACGGACTCGACGCCGTGGCATAGAGCTTCTTCGGTATCCTGCCCGACAGGTACGCGAGCCTGCCCGCAACCACGCCAAAGTTCATGGCCTTTGCCATGCCGACAGGGTCTTTTGCGCCGGCGATGCCGGTATTCATCAGGATGCCGTGGCACCCGAGTTCCATGGCGAGCGCGGCGTCGGATGCCGTGCCCACGCCCGCGTCAACGATTATAGGCAGCTTTATCGTCTCAAGGATTATCCTTATGTTGTACGGGTTCCTTATGCCGAGGCCGGAACCTATGGGCGCGGCCAGCGGCATGACCGCGGCGCAACCTATGTCTTCAAGCTTCTTCGCCATAATCGGGTCGTCGTTGGTATACGGCAACACTGTAAAACCGTCCTTTACCAATATACGCGCCGCAACAAGAAGGGCCTCGTTATCAGGAAAGAGCGTGCGCTCGTCGCCTATGACCTCGAGTTTTACGAATGCGGTATCAAGGGCCTCGCGTCCGAGCCGCGCCGTGCGGACGGCGTCGTCGGCCGTATAACAGCCCGCGGTATTCGGCAGCAGGGTATACTTTTTCAGGCGGTCAAGAAAGCCGCCCTCGCCTTTGTCAAGGCTCACGCGCCTGATTGCGACCGTCACGACCTCTGCGCCAGAGACCTCTATGGCCGCGTCCATGACCTCGTTTGACGGATACTTTCCCGTGCCGACCATCAGGCGCGAGGAAAATTCATATTTTCCGATTTTAAGAGTGTCGCTCATAGGCCCGTCTCCTTTAGCTAACAGGCGGCTGAAACAGCCCCCTCTGCGTCGTTGTCTTCGCCGCTCGTCACTGCAGCGTAGAAAAACTACGCTTCATTCCTCGCTCCTCTACGCCTAGCATCTGGAGCTTTTTGAGCCGCCTGAACTAATTTTACATTTTACAAGCTTCGCATCTATGCCCATCCTGCAGTCTACCCGCCGCCGGTCATCCTGACTACCTCGACGCTGTCGTCCTCGGCCAGCACGGTCTCAGCATGCATGCGCTTGGGCACTATCTCCCGGTTCACCTCAACCGCGATGCCCGCCCTCTCTATTCCATAGAGCGTCAAGAGAGCGTCTATTGTCGCGCCATCCGGCACGCCTTTATCAAGGCCGTTAAGGCGTATCTTCACCGGTTATCCATTATCCATTATCGGTATCGGTTGTCGGTTATCCGTTGTCGGTTATCAATAAAATAAACGGTCTTGTCTCTACTGATAATCGGTAACTGATAACTTCTCTAAAAGAACAGGTCTCTCTTGCCAGCCTCTATCTGCGCAATCTTCTCCAGCACGGCGCGCTTCATCACCGGGTCGGCTATCTCTTCTATTGAAGCGGCAAGGGTCTTACGAAGCGCGGTATCCGCGCCGTTGGAGCCGTAGTCCTCAAGATACTCCTTCAACGTGAGTATGGCGTTTACATGACACAGGCTCGACATGGCGCCAGAGGCAGTCTTTTCCGCGAACTCGCGGCCCGTCCTGCCGACCCTGTAGCAGGTGGTGCAAAGGCTCGGCAGGAGCCCGTCCCGCGCAACCGAGCGCATCACCTCGGCCAGCGTGCGCCTGTCGTTCGTGGCAAACTGCTCAAGCGTCGCCTCGTTGCCATAGCCGCCCGGGTTGGTGCGCGAGGCGGCGCTAAGCTGCGTGGCGCCGACAGCCGTAAGCTCTGCGCGAAGCGCCGCAGCCTCCCGCGTTGAGATTACCACGCCGGCCGTGGGAGCGGCAAGGCGCAGGACAGAGACTATCCTCTTAAGGTCGGCGTCGGTCACAGGATAGACCGCATCCGTCAAGGCCGCCCCGTCAGCCGGACGCAGCCTCGGCACTGAAATCGTGTGCGCGTGGCTGCCGAACCTCTCATACAGGTGCGTAGAGTGGGCAATGGCCGCAAGTGTATCGAACCTGAAGTCATAGAGACCGAGGAGCGGGCCTATGCCAACGTCGCCGAAACCCGCTTCGCATGCCCTGTCCATGACGGACAGTCGCCAATCATAATCGCGCTTGCGCCCGGTGGGGTGCACCTGCGCATATGTCGGCCTGTGATACGTCTCCTGAAACGATTGATAAACGCCCACGCCCGCGGACTTGAGCGCCTTGAAACCTTCGACGTCCATGGGCGGGGCATTGACGTGGATTATCCTGATGCCGGTCTTTGCGTATATCGCCCTGACGACCGAGGCGACGTAGTCGACGCCGCGCTCCGGGTCTTCGCCCGTAACGAGAAGCACCCTCTTGAAGCCCATCGCCTCGATGGAGCGCGCCTCAGCCACGGCCTCGTCAACGGCAAGGGCGCGCCGGGCCATATCCTTGTTGGCCGCCCTGAAACCGCAGTAGACGCAGCCGTTCGTGCAGTAGTTAGAAAGATATAACGGCGCGAAGAGGACGACCCTCTTGCCGAAGAGCCGCTCTTTAAGCCCGCCAGCCTTCTCATGGATGAGCCTTGCGATTGATGCGTCTTCAACCGATAAAAGGCAGGCCGCATCGAATACGGACAGCCCCCTGCCTGACCCGGCCTTCTCAATGATAGCGGCCGCGTCAGCCGATGACGCTCCGCGTGACGCCTCTATGGCTGATTCTATCTTTTCAGAGTCAATGATCATAGCCTAATCCATGCCGCCCGAGCGGATGCGTAAAATAAAAAAACCGTCCCGGAAGGGACGGCTCTCCTGCCGGCCAAAAGACCGGGAATCCGCATGAGACCGTTGAGCTTGAAGCCGCTTCCCTACGCCGGCATTATCCGGTTCAGGTTCGCAGGGTCTCCTCGATATTGATAACGAGGACTCTCAGCCACGATAGGCTCCCCCAGCGTCCATTAAAACGATATCAGGCTTCGGGCGGCAAGTCAAGCGGGTTACGAAGCGGGGTAATGTATCTTATTTTGTGTCAGTAAAAGAAAAGGGGTATCTTTATAGCGGTTCCGCAACCAACTATAAGGAGATACCCCTATGGCCCAGAGAGCCACGATTGAGAATTTCTCACAAGCTGCGCGGATAGTCAAGGA
>JACRNO010000053.1 GCA_016234855.1 Deltaproteobacteria bacterium
AAGAGATGATGCTAAATCTCGGCAACTATCTCTTCGAGTTTAACCATCTCAGAAAACACGGCGGCTTGAACTATGAAACGCCTTTTGATAAACTACAAAAAGTTACCGAATTAGTGAGATAGTACAACAGCGCCTATTTTCCCCGGCCCTATTCATTCCGCCAATCCGTTTTGCGCATCATTGGCCGTCCTGAATCTCCTCTCCCGGCCACAGCCTCAGCTCAAGCTCTTTCAGGAGCGGCCTCAGCGTCGAGGTATTCAGGGCCGATATGGGCACCGCGTTGAACCGCGCGCTAAGGTTCCCGGCGATTGCAGGCTCGATGAGGTCGGCCTTGTTAAAGACGAGCAGGCGCGGTATCCGGCCGAGGCCGATTTCCTCAAGTATGGCCTCAACCGTCTCAATCCTCTTTTCAAAGTGCGGGTTCGAGACGTCCACGAGGTGCATGAGCAGGTCCGCGTCCTCCATCTCTTCGAGCGTGGATTTGAACGCGGCCATAAGGTCTGACGGCAGGTCGCGGATGAAGCCGACGGTGTCGGTTATGACGGCGTCGCGTTCGCGCGGGAAGCGGAGCCTCCTTGTGGCAGTATCGAGCGTTGCAAAGAGCTTGTCCTCCACGAGCGTTGCGCTGGCCGTTAGCGCGTTCAGGAGCGTGGATTTGCCCGCGTTCGTATAGCCGCAGATGGATATGATGGGTATGCCGGATGCGGCCCTGCGCCTTCTGCGCTCGAACCTGCCGCGCGAGAGGGATTTGAGCTCGTGTTCGAGGTGCGCAATCCTGTCGCCCACGCGCCGCCTGTCCACCTCAAGCTTTGTCTCGCCCGGACCTCTGCCTCCTATGCCGCCCATCAACCGCGACATCATCGCGCCCTTGCCGGTCAGCTTCGGGAGCAGGTACTTGAGCTGCGCAAGCTCCACCTGCACCTTGCCGTCGCGCGAATGCGCGCGCGAGGCGAATATGTCGAGTATGAGCTGAGTCCGGTCGATTACCTTCAATTCGGTCACTGCCGCAAGCTCGCGTATCTGAGTCGGCGTAAGCTCCTGGTTGAAGACGATGATGGTGGCCTCTTTCTGCAGGGCCGTGATTATCAACTCCTTTATCTTGCCCGTGCCCATCAGGTATTTGGGGTTCAGGCGTTCGGGCCTCTGGCTTACGGTGTCGAGGACGACGATGCCCGCCGTTGCCGCAAGCTCGCTAAGCTCTTCGAGCGATTCGTTCTGCTCGTCTTTCGGCCGCATGGCAACGCTCACGAGTATGGCGCGCTCGCGCTTGTCTGAGACGTTACGCCTGCTTGCGCGGACGATCTCGTCTTCAAGCGAATGCAGGAACGAGTCCAGCTCGACGGGTATGGAGTGGACGGAAGCCGGGGCGAGGGTCTCATAAGCCGCGCCCTGCGGCTTGTGCGGAAGGAGATGCGCCATGTAGAGCCTGCCCGGAAGCCCGTCTTCAAGCACGCCCACGGCGGCCATGAGGTCGAGGCGCAGGAGCGCAAGGTCGGTAAGGTCGTCCCGCGAGAGCGGCTCGTCCTTGAGGTGCGTGTGTATGCAGCGTATGCCGCGAAGCCTCTTCTTTCCGAGCGGAAACCCGGGCAGGAGCGGGATGACGATTTCCTTTTCATCGCCTGCGATTACGGCGGCCACAACCCCTTTGCGGTCGATGATGACGCCTATCTGGCGTTTTATCTCGCGCGACAGTTCGGTCATGTATCTGGCAAGCTCCGGGGTGACGACTTCATTGGTCGGTACGCGGCGCTGATAGATGCGCTCAAGAGCCTTGAGCTGGCTGGATTTGAGTCCTGTGGTGTTTCCGTATGGCTGGGTGATAGCGTGCCTCCTTCATCAGAATGATATGCGGATTATAACATATACGCCGCTGCAAGAGTAGTGTTGACCGCCGGGGTTTTTTCTGGTTAATTTGTATGTACGGGCTTTTGTTTAGTAGCTCAGACCTTCAGGTTTGATGTGTTTGATTTTGCGGCTCAGGTTGTTATGGCAGGTTATTCCAGGGCTAAAGCCCTGAGCTACGTTATGCGTTGATGCAACGAGTCGTTTTTTTATGAGAGGGCTTGAGAGCAAACCTTACCGGAGGCGTTATCATGGCAATAGACCTGAAGCTGCTCATTGCCGGACAAGGGAGGAAGACCGCTCAGACGCTTACGGTAAAAAGTCCGTACGACGGCGCTACGGTCGGGACGACCTATATCGCGGGCAAGGTCGAGCTTGAAGAGGCCCTTGCCTCGGCCCAGGCGGCGTTCGAGACCTTGAAGGGTTTTCCGGCCTATCAGAGGGCCTCGGTCATACAGAAGGTGGTTGACGGCCTCAAGGCGCGCGAGGACGAGATTGCGCGGATAATCGCGCTTGAGGCGGGTAAACCCATAAAGGATGCCAGAGGCGAGGTAAGGCGCGCCACAAATACCTTTCAGATAGCGCTTGAAGAGGCAAAGCGGATGGAAGGCGGCGTCATACCGCTGGACATATATCCCGGCAGCGAGGGCAGGCTCGGCATCGTAAGGAGGTTCCCGATCGGCGTGGTGCTGGGCATCTCGCCATTCAACTTCCCGCTCAATCTTGTCGCGCACAAGGTTGCGCCTGCCATGGCCTGCGGCAATTCCATTATCCTGAAACCCGCTGCAAAGACCCCGCTCTCGGCCCTCTTATTGGGCGAGATAATAACCGGGGCCGGGTGGCCCGCGGGCGGCGTGAACGTCGTTATCTGTTCAAACGCCGATGCCGAAGGCCTCCTGGACGACCCCCGCATAAAGAAACTTACCTTTACCGGCAGCGCCGCGGTCGGCTGGAGGCTCAAGGCAAAGTCAGGTGCCAGAAAGGTCACGCTCGAGCTCGGGGGCAACGCCGGGGTCATAGTCCACAGCGACGCGGACGTAAGGCAGGCCGCGCAACGGTGCGTCCTCGGCGCGTTCTCTTATGCCGGGCAGATATGCATCTCCGTGCAGAGGATATACGTTCACAGGCCGGTCTTCGAGGAGTTCAAGGCGGCGTTCCTCGAAGGCTCGGCCGCATTGAAGCAGGGTAACCCGCTTGACGAGGCAACGGACATAGGCCCGATGATAGAAGAGGCCGCGGCCGTTCGCACCGAGGAGTGGGTAAAGGAGGCGGTCTCGCAGGGGGCGACGCTACTTGCCGGAGGCAAGCGAAAAGGCGCGTTCATGGAGCCGACGGTCCTTACCAACACGAGACCTTCCATGAAGGTCTGCGGTGAGGAGGTCTTTGCCCCGGTCGCCTCCCTTGAGCCGTACGAGACGTTTGAAGAGGCGGTCAGCGAGGTCAACGGCGGCCTCTACGGCTTGCAGGCCGGGGTCTTTACAAGGGACATGGGAAGGATACTCCAAGCCTTCGAGCGGCTTGAGGTGGGAGGGGTCATAGCCAACGATATACCTACCTACAGGGTGGACAATATGCCTTACGGCGGGGTGAAGATGAGCGGGTTCGGCAGGGAGGGCGTGCGTTACGCCATTGAGGAGATGACCGAGATGAGGCTGCTGGCCTTGAAGGCGTAGCAGGCTGCTGTTTGGCAGTTCGCCAAAGGCGAACCTTTAAATGGGAACTACCTTACCAACAAGAGCGTAGCTCTTCAAAAGCTCCATCTGCTTCGTTGTTTTCGTCACTCGTCACTGCGGCGTATACACAACATACGCCTCATTCCTCGCTCCTCGACGCCTCGGGGCACCCACGCGAGAAGCGTGGGTCTATGGAGCTTTTGCAGACTTCGTCTGCTGGTAATGAAGTTGTTCATTTGTATTGCTCGCCTTTGGCGAGCGGCCAGAGAGCAGCCTGAAGAAATTTTGAGTTCTTTAGCAATCTGTCAGTTGTCCACTTCCGATTGAAGGGGCGTTCTCTTGGCCGTCCGGCAATCCGCCGGGTTTAGCTCAAGAATGGAAAAAAGACTTGTTATTTGTCTTGATATGCGTTAGTATACTGTATACAAAGGCCTATCGTCGTATAACCCTTGATTAAAATATAAAAACAGAGGAGGCTTGATACTGATATGTCGCTTAAGATAACTGAAGATTGTGTCGCATGCGGGGTTTGCCTGCCGGAGTGTCCCGTAAACGCCATCTCTGAAGGTGAAATATATTCCATCGACCCGAACGTCTGCGTTGAGTGCAAGGGGCATTATGACTCGCCGAAGTGTTCCGAGGTCTGCCCGGTCGACGCCTGCGTGCCTGCCTGACCCCTGGCGGCCTTTTAAGTCGCGGCATTGATTTTCAAGAAGCGGGGCGTCTTCGAGTATGTCTCGTGGAAAACTGTCTTAAAGCTCACCTGCCGCGCCCAGCAGGGCCGGCAGGTGAGTTGCCTTCAAGAGCCGCCCGCCGTTTTGCAAGGCGCGGCGGTTGAATTGTATTAAAGCCGTCTGCCGCGTTGATATGACGTCATTGCGAAGATTCAGGCCTGTTGGTCTGAGTTGCAGTTTAACTGAGCAAGAAGGTATGAGATGAAGGAATTTGCGGTATTCTGGGGTTGCACCATACAGACGCGCTTTCCGTTCCTTGAAAAGTCAACGAGGATCGTGCTCGATGAGTTCAATCTCCCGTACAAAGACATAGACGGTTTTACGTGCTGTCCAGAGAAGTCCCTCGTAAACAACGTCGACCATGCCTCTTTCGTGGTCACGGCCGCGCGTAACGTCGCCCTTGTCGACGAGCTCGACTACGACCTCGTAAGCCCGTGCACCGGGTGCGTCTCCAATCTCGCCACGGTCAAGGGAGAGCTTTGCTCCAACCCGAAGGAAAAAGCGGAGGTCAACGAGCTCCTCAAAGGCGTGGGCAGGGAGTTCAAGGGCACCGCGAAGCTGCAGCACCTTGTCCCGTTCTTCCATGACACGGTCGGCGTCTTCGCCATCAAACAGAAGATAAAGAAGGACTTCGCCGGTATGCGCATCGCGCTGCACTACGGCTGCCATATGATACGGCCTTCGCACGCCCTGCGTAACGACGACCCGATTGCGCCGGTGAAGTTCGACAACCTCATCGCGGCGCTCGGTGCGGTGAGCGTTCAGTTTCCGACGAAGATGATGTGCTGCGGCCAGGGCCTTGACAGGGTCGATCAGCACGACCTGGCCTTGCAGCTTGCGCGCGTGAAGTTGAAAGAGCTCAAGGCGCTGGAAGTCGACGCCCTTGTGCTGTGCTGTCCGTCGTGCTTCCTTCAGTTCGACAATAATCAGTATCTCATGGAGAAAGAGGGCGAGAAACTGGGCGTGCCGGTCATATATTTTACGGAGTTGCTGGGCCTTGCGCTGGGCCATACGCCGGAAGAGCTCGGCATCACGGCCCACAGGGTAGATTGCGCCCCGTTCCTGAAGAAGTGGGCGGAATGCAGCGGCCAGGCAGCCGCCAGTACCATGGATGATGAATTGAACGCGCAGGGTGCGCTTTGACGCGAGGCCGGGAATGCTTGAGTTGAACCTTAATATGAAATTGCTGGAGATGTGCTCGAAGTGCGGGGCATGTTATTCCATCTGTCCGTCGTGCACGCATCTGCCGGGCTACGACCCGAGACAGGTCGTGGCCGATATCGTGCAGGGCAAGTTCGAGAAGTGGCTTTCCTCCTCGTCCATCTGGCAGTGCCTTGAGTGCCACTATTGCCTTGAGATGTGTTATCAGCATTACGGTTTTGAGAACGCGATGACGGCGCTTCGCACCATCGCGACCAAGAGGGGCCTGAACCCGCCGCAGGTCAAGCGCGGCTGGGATATGTTCGCAAAGACGGGCAAGCTCGGCGAACCCGCCCTGCCTGCGCGCAAGAAGTTCGGCCTGCCGGAGCCGTCGAAGAGCGGAGGCGAGGAACTGAAGAAGGTGCTCGATGCGCTCAAGGATAGGCGCGGCAAGGGGCATCACTGACGGAGAGAAAGACCGTCGCCTTTTTAATGACGGGCTTGGGACGACGCGTTTTGCAATAGACATTTGTGAGGTGACACATTGAATCACGACTACCAGAAAGACATATCCGGCTGCGGCCTTACGGGTCTGATAAGCAGGAAGAAGAAGCGCATATCAGGCGGCCAGATCGTCAAGTCGCTGTGCCTCATGACCGACCACCTCTACGCCTTTCACGTCATGTACGACGACCCGGAAGTGCGCTGGTCCGTGGAAGACCATCTCAAGGCCAACTATAAGATAGAGAAGGTTGAGGAGATACCCACTGCTCCGGTAAAGGCCATTCCCATAAGCCCGCTCCTGATGCGCTATTTCGTCTCGCCCCTCAAGAACAAGCTCGTGGCGGAGATGCAGCCCGACGACTTTGTCGTCGAGACGGTGATGAAGGTCAACTCCGAGATAAGCGGGGCGTATATATTCAGCTCCGGCAAGAACATGGGGGCGTTCAAGGGCGTGGGCAACCCGGCCGAGATAGCCGAGTTCTTCAGGATAGACGAGTACGAGGGCTGGACGTGGACGGCGCACACGCGCTTTCCCACCAACACACCGGGCTGGTGGGGCGGGGCGCATCCGTTCACGCTCCTTGACTGGTCAATCGTCCACAACGGAGAGATATCGTCCTACGGCATCAACAAGAGATACCTTGAGATGTACGGTTACAAGCTGACGCTCCTTACCGACACCGAGGTCGCCACGTATATGCTCGACCTGCTCATAAGGCGCCACGGACTCGATATAAGGACGGCGTGCCAGGCCCTCGCGGCCCCGTTCTGGAAGAACATCGACGCCAAGGACGAGGCAGGGCGCGAGGCCTTCACGGCGCTTCGCCAGGTCTACGGCAGCGCGCTTCTGAACGGCCCGTTCTCGATACTCTTCGGGCATTCCAACGGGCTTGTCGGCATAAACGACAGGATCAAGCTCCGTCCGCTCGTTGCGGCGACCAAGGACGACCTTGTCTACATGGCGAGCGAGGAGTCGGCCATACGCGCCATCTGCCCGAAGCCGGAGAAGGTCTGGACTCCGAGGGCCGGAGAGCCGGTGATAGTGGAATTTGAATAAGAACGGTTATCCGTTAGCGGTAATCGGTTATCAGTTATAGGCAAGCCGGAAACAGATTCTTTGTATATTCGTCTTTTACGGATAACTGATAACCGGCAACCGATGACTGTTATAAGGAGGATGTAATGTTCAGAAGTCTGGCGCTGCCCGAATACCTTGCCACCATCGACCCGGTAAAGTGCATACGGTGTAAAAGGTGCATACAGAACTGCGGCTGGGGGGTCTACTCCTGGGGCGGGGACAAGGTGCTCATCAATACATCAAAGTGCGTTAACTGCCTGCGCTGTTATCACTACTGCCCTGAAGAGGCGATAGAGATACGGCCTAACCATACGCGCTATAAACCGAACGCCTGCTGGGGTTACAACGCCATCAGGAATATAAAACGTCAGGCCGAGACCGGCGGCATACCGCTAACGGGCATGGGCAGCGACCTGCCTTACCCGATACTCTTCGACAATCTCCTTATAGACGCCTGCCAGGTTACGAACCCGTCCATCGACCCGCTTCGCGAGCCTATGGAGCTTCGGACGTATCTGGGCAAGAAACCGTCGAAGCTGGAGTTCGTCAGGGGCGCCGACGGCAAACCGGTATTAAAGACAAAGATGCCTCCGCAGATAAAGCTCAGCCTGCCGCTGCTCTTCTCGCCCATGTCCTACGGCTCCATAAGCCTGAACGCGCAGAAGGTGCTGGCGCAGGCCGCGCACGAGTGCGGCACGGTCATGAATACCGGCGAGGGCGGTCTTCATGAAGACCTCCTGCCGTATAGGTCCAATATCATCGTTCAGGTGGCTTCAGGCAGGTTCGGCGTAAACCCGGACTATCTTAACGCCGGGGTCGCCGTCGAGATAAAGATAGGCCAGGGCGCAAAGCCCGGCATAGGCGGGCATCTGCCCGGAGAAAAGATTCCGCTCGATGTCGCAAGGGCGCGCATGATACCGGTCGGCACGGACGCGATTTCTCCAGCGCCGCAGCATGACATATACTCGATTGAAGACCTTCGCCAGCTCATCTACGCCATCAAGGAGACGACGGGCTACAAGCCGGTCTCCGTCAAGATTGCGGCCGTGCATAACGTCGCGGCCATCGCATCGGGCATAGTCCGGGCGGGCGCGGATATCGTCTACCTTGACGGATTCCGCGGCGGCACGGGCGCCGCGCCGTCGATTATACGCGACCACCTCGGCATCCCCATCGAGCACGCCATCGCGGCCGTGGACGACAGGCTCAGGCAGGAGGGCATCAGGAACGAGGCCTCGATTATCGCGGCGGGCGGCATACGCTCCAGCGCGGACGCGGCCAAGGCCATAGCCTTGGGCGCGGACGCGGTAGCCATAGCAACGGCCGCCCTTATCACCATGGGCTGCACCACCTGCGGCAAGTGTTACACCGGCTGCTGCTCATGGGGTATCACGACCCAGAAGCCGGAGCTTACGGCGAGGCTCGACCCGGAGATCTTCGCGGAGAGGCTTATAAACCTCGTCCATGCCTGGGAGCACGAGTTAAAGGAAATCCTCGGCGCGCTCGGTATCAACGCCATAGAGAGCCTTCGCGGCAACCGCGAGCGGCTGCGCGGCGTCGGCCTCGACACACAAACGCTTGACATACTCGGGGTCAAACCGGCGGGTAGGTAAGGGGGGCCGGGATTAAGGAGATGCACTCCCCCTCTTTTCAAAAGAGGGGGTTGGGGGAGTTAATCTGATTTGGGCACGCGCGAGGTAGCAAGCAATCGCCGGTGTTGCAAGGATTAACCCCTCCCCACTCCCCGTTGCATTGCGCTGCGCGCGCAACGGGGACCCCGCCCCTTAAATAAGGGGAGGAGAAAATCCCCTCTCCCCTTGGGGAGCGGGGGCGAGGGGGGAAAAGAGAACCCTCCCCTTAGTCCCCTCCCATAAAGGGAGGGGAGAAAAAGATAGTGCTCTCTTTTTGTAAGAGGCCGGGGTGAGGGGCGCGCCATCCCGGCGTAGGCCGTATCTTTCCCGCGCTTCACGGCTTCGGCCCTGACATTCGTATACTTAATGAGGAGATATCCAAGATGTTCGAGATAGACGCTGCCGGTCTTAAATATCGCGAGCTTAACGAGATGATACGCGGGGCCATTGCCAGGGGTGAAAAAGAGATACGGGTCAAGGGTGTAAACGGCCAGTATTATATAGGCAGCGGGCTCCGCGATAAGACCGATATCACGCTTGAAGGCGTGCCGGGCAACGACCTGGCGGCCTTCATGGACGGCCCTACCATCCATGTCAAGGGCAACGGCCAGGACAACATCTGCAATACGATGAACTCGGGCAAGGTCGTCATAGACGGCAATGCGGGCGACGTGCTCGGCTACGGCATGCGCGGAGGAAAGCTCCATATACGCGGCAGCGTCGGCTACAGGGTCGGCATCCACATGAAGGGCGTAAAGAAGCAGTCCCCGACCATCGTCGTCGGCGGCACTGCGGGTGATTTCTTCGGCGAGTACATGGCCGGAGGCGTAATCATCCTGCTTGGGCTCGACACAAAGGACGGCGAGCCGCTTGCCGGAGACTATCTCGGCACGGGCATGCACGGCGGCGTCATATACGTGCGCGGCACGGTTGACAAGGCCCTTTGCGGGGCGGAAGTGGGCATTGCCGAGCTTGACGAAGAGGACAAGGCGACGCTTAAGGAGCACCTTACCGAGTATTGCAAGGACATGGGCATCTCTCTCGACTCTGTAATGAAAAAGGGTTTTAAGAAACTCTATCCCGAGTCTATACGGCCTTACGGCAATCTCTACGCGTATTAGCGCAGACTGCTGAAAAAGTCCCATCTGCGGCGTTGTCCGACCCACGCCTCTGGCGTGGGTGCCCCGGCTCATCACTGCGGCGCACAACAAAGTGCGCCTCATTCTTCACTCCTCGACGCCTTGTATCTGGCTGGGTTCCCATTGCGTCTTTTCTTCTTTGCAATGGGAAGATTTGAGCAGTCTGACCGGATTTTGTGTTCTTCATCAAGATGGTATTCTGCTGATTGTCCGTTATTGCGGTCTTGGAGTAAAGGGCGTGGAGTTTGCGGCTCGCCAATGGGTCAGACAGGCGGGGGGAGGATGCTGTGATGCGTGTTATAAGTTTCTTTTCGGATGGTTTTTGCGCCGTTGCGGACAGGTTCCTCATGTTCTGCCTTCGCCTTAAGCGCGCCGGCTGCAAGTGGTATATGCCTTACCTGTAGGTTTTTGTTCATCAAATTGAAGGTCTTTGCGCTAAGGGCCGGGTGCCGGGCGCGTTGGATAACTTAAAGAGGGGATGGCCGCATTATGCGGCCATCCCCTCTTGTATTTTTATAACCGCAAAGGGGCTTGACAGGGTTCTGAAGTTATGCTACATTCAAAATGTATTGAATGTTTATGGCGGGCATATTGCTCATAAGCGCGGGGGTGAAGGCAAGATGACGGAGAAAGAGGCGAGAGAGAGGTTCATAGACTCGTGGGGCACGATGGGCGCGCTCTGGGGCATCAATGCGTCGGTGGCGCGGGTGCACGCCCTGCTGCTCCTTACGGATGGGCCGCTCAGCCTTGACGAGATTGCAAGGCATCTCGCCATAAGCAGGGGAAACGCGAGCATGAGCCTGAAGGAGCTCAAGACATGGGGGATAATCAGGCTCGTGAAGGCGCCGGGCGACAGGCAGGACTACTACGTCACCGAGCCGGACGCATGGAGGATCTTCTTCCTCATTGCGCGCGGCAGGAAGAGGAGGGAGTTCGACCCGCTCCTCGGCGTGGTGAACGAGACGCTCACGGCCATGCCAAAGGGCGCAGGGGCCGTGCCCGGGCGCATCCGGCAGTTGCAGGACCTCCTGCAGACCCTTGACTGGCTCGGCGAGGCCGCCCTTGCCAACGAAGACCGCTGCCGCACGGCCCTTGCGATGATGTCGAAGTTGCTTGGGGCGAAGAAGAAGGGGTAGGGAAAGCTGCTCATCTTGTAGCTCAGGGCTTTAGCCCTGATTTAAGTCAGACCTAAAGGTCTGAGCTACAGTTTAACAGAGCGAGTGAGCCGTAGCCCTGAACGCAGTAAAGGTGAAGAATCTTGGTCTTTCGCTCATGGAACTTCTTGAAGAAGATTGGTTACTATGGGATAGCCTGTTGATATGGCTCCCGCGCTTTAACCTATTCTGCCGCGTTAAGAAAGTGCGCCTAAAATGAATAAAACCATAAGTAAGACTTCAATAGTGTTAGTGCCCCTTTTTAGCGCATGGGCAACCTTTTTTTCCCTCTCGTTCCCAAGCTCTGCTTGGGAACGGATTTGCTTAGAAGCTGAGCTTCAGGACAATTGCGCTACCAAGCGGAGCTTGGCAACGAGAGGAATGGTTGTAATTAAATTGGGAGGGCTGGAATATGAAAAATAGCTGTGGCGGGCACAGCCCATCAAAAACATCGTCTATTCACCCAAGCAAATGCTGGCTGTGTCCGCACCATGAAACTGAACCTGTCATTGCCGGGCGCGGCAGAGTGGTCTACAACACCCTTTTTTTCTTTACCACGTTCAAACAATTCTGAATATTGTGAACTGAATCGGAAGGAGGCCGGGCAGTCCGGGGTTGACGGTAAAATGACGGGCCGACGGGCCGGGAGGCGGGTATGAGAACGAGCGCGGGGTTGTTGGATGGAGGACGGCTATTCGAAAGCCCGCTCGCGTCAGGGCGGGGTATCGCTGAGGCGTGGGTATCGGTAAAAGAGGGGCTTGAGATAAAGAAGGTCGTGGCGGCGGCTGCGTTGGTTCTGGCTCCGTTTTTCAGCGTCTGCGCGATAATAGGCGGCATCTGCATGTATATGCTTCCGGTGGCTGAAAGGTTCGGCTTGACATTGGGGCGGTCATTGCCAGGCCAGTTGCTGCCTGCCGCCGGACTGGTATGGGCCTCGCACTATCTTTTCGTGCGGGTGGTTGCGCCAAAAGAAAGATATGGCGAGGCGTTAACGCGTCTTTCAATGAGCAGATTGGGAACCGCATGCATCGGCTTTTCATGGATCATGTTGTTCCTGACCTTTAGCCGTCATGGGGTTATTGCGCTTATCGCACTTACGTTAACTCTTCCCGTGGCAGTCTTCGGCGCCCTTGCAATAATCCCGGCCATGGTGATAGAGACGCTCCGGCACGCCTCCGTCATCGCGGGCTACGGGAAGATGGGGTATTGGACGTCGCTTGGCATCTCGATATCCTTCCTGTTCGTCCTGCCGCTGCTGATAATCCTTGGGCTGGATATGACGATGGCGGTCGCTGTCCCGGCCCATATAACACACTGCCCGCCGTGCAAGTGCTGAAGGCGCGGATAATAGCCATCTCAAAAAAGGAGGCGCGTATGCAGACGGGATACCTTGACAGAAACTGCGTTGTGACCGGCGCGTTCGGCTATACCGGTAAATACATCACGGCCCGCCTGCTTGACGCGGGCGCGATCGTAAAAAACCTCACCGGCCACCCGGATAGGCCCGACCCGTTTGGCGGGCGCGTGGCCGTTGAGACGTTCGAGTTTGAAGATCCGGACAAACTCGCGGGCAAGCTCCGTGGCGCGGACGTCGTCTTCAACACCTATTGGGTCAGGTTCAATTACGGCCGCACGACCTTTTCGCAGGCCGTGGCAAATTCGCAGAACCTCATCAGGGCGGCGGCAGAGGCGGGCGTAAAGAGGTTCGTGCATATAAGCATCACGAATCCGTCGTTGGACTCCCGCTTGCAGTACTTCAGGGGCAAGGCGGAGATAGAGGCGACCCTCGTGGCATCCGGCCTTTCGTATGCGATAATAAGGCCGACTGTCCTCTTCGGCAAGGAGGACATACTCATAAACAACATCGCATGGATGTTGAGGCGCCTGCCTGCCTTTGGCATCTTCAGCCACGGCCGCTACAGGATGCAGCCAGTATTCGTTGACGACGTTGCGCGGCTTGCGGTGGAGTTAGGCATGCGCAGCGACAACGTTACCTGCGACGCCGTAGGGCCGGAGACTTACAGCTATAACGAGCTTGTCACGCTCGTTAAGAGGGCGGTCAACGGCAGGGCCTTGATTGCGCACATACCGCCTTTTGCCGCGCTTGCAGCAAGCGCGCTGATGAACAGGGCCCTCGGCGATATCGTGATTTCGAGGGAAGAGATAGAAGGGCTGATGGACGAACTCCTTGTCTCATACGGCCGCCCGCTGTGCAAGACGAGTTTCAGCGCGTGGGTCAAGGCGAACGCGTCGGGTCTCGGCATGCGGTATTCATCCGAGGTCAGGAGGCACTTCGTGTAGCGTACGGCCTCGATTGCAAGCGCGCGTTTGCTTGTTGCAGGAACGCGCGCGCCGGCCGTTGGCGCTCGCTCGCGGCCTTTGGAATATTTCTTCATGGCGGCAATAGGTAACGTCAAGAATTTTGTGTCAGTGAGAAAAGTGTAGCGGTTCCTTGTTTCTTGTTTTCGTAAGTAAATACCGCGAATAGTATTCTTTCGATGCTGGTTTTGTCGCTGAAGACTCCCATAGGTCTGGTTCGTCGTCTTACTTCCCTGAACCTTCTCTCTATGGCGTTGGTGGT
>JACRNO010000054.1 GCA_016234855.1 Deltaproteobacteria bacterium
AATGCCGTAACCCCTTGATTAACTTGGCGTCCCCACCGGGATTCGAACCCGGGTTACCGCCGTGAAAGGACGGTGTCCTTGCCCTCTAGACGATGGGGCCTTTGCCAGGCTGCTGAAAAAGTCCATCTGCTTCGTTGTCTTCGTCGCACGTCACTGCGGCGTATACACAACATACGCCTCATTCCTCGCTTCTCGACGCCTCGCATATGGCGCTTTTTTGAGCAGCCTGAAGGAATTTTGAGTTTTCAGCAACCTTCTATGCAAACTACATACGCACATGGTGAGCCGCCCGGGACTCGAACCCGGGGCCACCTGCTTAAAAGGCAGATGCTCTACCGACTGAGCTAGCGGCTCGATGCACCTCGGCGATGTGCGAAAAGATAACTTTTAATCTGTAACATAAACCGGGCAACGTTGTCAAATCATAAAGCTCTTTACGCGGTTACGACCGCCCCTGCCTTTGAAAACGCCGCGTGCAACCCTCATATATCTCACATGCCTGTATCAAGACGGTGAAGGCGTCCATGGAAATGAGCATGGAAATCCGTCCACATTATGGATACCGTCTCGCCGGTTCGACCGAGGCGCGATACTCTCAACAACTGTTAAACGTCTCAAGCGAGGACGCTCTACTTCTGCGGCTTCGGCCTCTTGCCTGCCTCAAGCACCTTCTTGCGCAGCCTGATGGAGGCCGGTGTGACCTCTACAAGCTCGTCTTCCTTGATGAACTCAAGGGCCTGCTCAAGGCTCATGGCATTGGGCGGGAAGAGGAACATCGTATCGTCAGAGCCGGATGCGCGCATATTCGTCAGCTTCTTCTCCTTGACCGCGTTGACGTCAAGGTCGTTCTCGCGTGAATGCTCGCCGATCAACATGCCTTCGTAAACCGAGACGCTCTCCTTTACAAAGAGGGTGCCGCGCGGCTGGATGTTAAAGAGCGCGTAGATGGTGGTCGTGCCCGTCCTGTCGGCGACGAGCGCGCCGGTGGCCCTTCTGGTCATGGCCCCCTGCCACGGCTCATAGCCGTCGAATATGTGGTTCAAAAGCCCGGTGCCCTTTGTGTCCGTGAGGAACTGCGAGCGGAAGCCGATAAGCCCCCTGGCCGGTATGCGGAACTCAAGCCTGACCCTGCCGTGGCCGTTATTCTGCATCTTGAGCATCTTGCCCTTCCTGCCGCCCACGCTCTGCGTCACGACGCCGATGAACTCCTCAGGCACGTCTATCACAAGCGACTCCATCGGCTCATGCACGGCCCCGTCCACGACCTTGGTGATCGTCTCAGGCATGGCCACGGAAAGCTCGTAGCCCTCGCGCCGCATCATCTCGATGAGGATGGCGAGTTGCAACTCGCCTCTGCCCATAACCCTGAAGGAGTCGGCCTTCTCGAAGTCGACCCTGATGGCGACGTTATAGAGAAGCTCCTTTTCAAGCCTCTCACGGATATTTCTCGACGTGACGAACTTGCCTTCCTTGCCTGAAAACGGCGAGGTGTTGGCGGAAAAGACCATGGATATGGTCGGCTCGTCGACCTTTATGCGCGGCAGGGGCTTCGGGGTCTCGGCGCTGGTAATCGTATCGCCGATGTTCGCGTTCTCCATGCCCGCCAGCGCGACTATCTCGCCTGCGGCAGCCTCGGAAACGGCAACGCGCTCAAGGCCCTGATACACATAGAGCGCCACGACCTTCAGCTTCCTGACCGAGTCGTCGGCTGAGACCATGCCGACCTGCGAGGCCGCCTTTATGGTACCTGAGAATACGCGGCCGACCGCGAGCCTGCCGACGTAGTCGTTATAGTCGATATTGGTGACGAGCACCTGCAAGACGTCTTCCGAATCGCCGACCGGCGCCGGCACGGTCTTGACGATATGCTCGAAGAGCGGTTGAAGGTTCTCGCCCGGCGCTTCGAGGTTGTTCGTGGCAGTCCCTCTTTTTGCGTTCGTGTAGACAACCGGAAAATCGAGCTGGTCTTCCTCCGCGTCAAGGTCTATGAACAGGTTGTATATCTCGTCAAGGACCTCGCTTATGCGCGCATCCGGCCTGTCTATCTTATTGATGACGATTATCGGCGCAAGCTTCAGCTCAAGCGCCTTTTTCAGGACGAAACGCGTCTGCGGCAGCGGGCCTTCGGAGGCGTCGACAAGCAGGAGCACGCCGTCGACCATCTTCAGGGTCCTTTCCACCTCGCCGCCGAAGTCCGCGTGTCCGGGCGTATCGACGATATTTATCTTGACGCCGTTATACTCGATGGCCGCGCTCTTGGCCATGATGGTTATGCCGCGCTCGCGCTCAAGGTCGTTGGAGTCCATAACGCGGTCGATCACCCTCTCGTTCGCGCGAAAGATTCCAGCCTGTTTGAGCATCGCGTCGACAAGCGTGGTCTTGCCGTGGTCGACGTGCGCTATTATCGCAATATTCCTGATATCCCTTCTCTCCATCGTCTCTCCCGACCCCAGCCTAAGGCCCGTTGCAGGGCCTAAGACGCGGGTCATTTGCTTTGTAATCCCCAAGACCCGCGCCTGAATAAGGCACATAGGTTTGAGTCAATCAAATAGTATATTATAAAATCAGGCCAAGGTAAACATAATTAATCGCATCGTGACAGACGTGCATCCCGCCGTCCTTTCCACGATTAAAACCGGCAACGGCAGCCCGATTGCTTTTTAACGCGCTATATGTTAAATAAATACGATACGGGAAGACCGGCCTGAGCAAAGGCGGCCTTCCGGCTAGCGGAGGGTCATGAGCGAAGATAAGACCGGCAAGCGCGTCTGCATCGTCACGGGCGCAAGCCGCGGCATAGGGGCGGCCATCGCCCTTGCCTTTGGCCGTAACGGCGATATAGTAGTCGTAAACTATCTGGCCAACGAGGCCCGCGCCCGGGATGTGGTCTCGGCGATAACCGCCTCAGGCGGCACGGCCGTGGCCGTCCGGACCAACGTCGCGAAGACCGAAGACGTCGAACGCCTATTTGACGAGACAGACTCGCGCTTCGGCCGCCTTGACGTTCTCGTGAATAACGCTGGCGCTGCAAAACCGGGGCTTTTGATGCTGATGGACGAGGCGGACTGGGACAACGTCATAGCAACCAACCTGAAGGGCGTCTTCAACTGCACAAAGGCCGCCACAAGGCGGATGATTTCGCAACGCAGCGGCTCAATCATTAACATATCCTCGATGAGCGGCATCACCGGGCTTGCGGGGCAATGCCCTTACTCGGCGGCAAAGGGGGGCGTGATCGCCTTTACCAAGGCCGCGGCAAAGGAGCTTGCGCCCTTCGGCATCAGGGTCAACGCGGTCATTCCCGGGGCCATAGAGACCGAGATGCTCAGTGATGTGCCTGAAGAGGTGCGCAAACGCTGGCTTGAGATGATACCGCTGAAAAGGCTCGGCAGGCCGGAAGAGGTCGCCGGCATCGTAAGATTCCTAGCGTCAGACGAGGCAAGCTACATGACAGGAGAGGCGATAACCGTAAGCGGCGGCATACCTTGAAGATGGGAGGCAGGATGCGGAGAGTCGGTGGTGGTAAAGACTTTAACCACTCCCTACCTCCCACTCCCCACCACCTGGTACTGATTGACAGGCGGGAGACAGGGGAGCGGGATTAAATGAGGTGTGAAATCAACGGATGATAGGAGCGCACAACGTGTCAGATATCAAGCAGGCGATAAAAGAGATGCTGGTGAAACGGTTAAAACTCAAGATGGACGCGGCCTCCATCAAGGACGACGCCCCGCTATTCGGAGACGCCGGTCTCGGGCTCGATTCCATCGACGCGCTCGAACTCGTCGTGGGGCTTCAGAAGGAATACGGCGTGGTCATAAACGACAAGGCCGTGGCGGAACGCGTCCTCGTCTCGGTCAACACCATCGCGGAACATGTCTCCGCAAACAAGACCGCTTAGCAGGCTGCTGAAAAACACAGTAGCACCGCTTCATGTCGTCATTCCCGCGAAGGCGGGAATCCATAACTTGTTGATTTTACAGAGAGTGAATTCGTCCCCGAATGTATTAGTCGGGGACTAAAACCTCGGGAATGACGTATTTAGAGTTTTTCAGCAACCGCTTAGGCGAACGACAGGCAAATGGACAATAGCCCCCTTACATCCCTGCCTCACGCATACCCCTTCAGGCTTCTGGACAGGGTAGGCGCAATCTCTGCGGAGCGCGGCACGGCCATAAAAAACGTCTCGGCCAACGAGGCGTTCTTGCAGGGGCACTTTCCCGGCGACCCGGTCATGCCGGGCGTGCTCATCATCGAGGCAATGGCCCAGTTGGCAGGGCTTGTCATGAATAACGGCGCGAGGGAATGCGGGGCATACGTGGCGCAGGTAAAAGATATGCGGTTTCGCAAGACCGTGGCCCCGGGCGACAGCATCGTCTTGAGCGCCGAGATAGGCTCACGGTTCGGCTCGCTTGCGTCGTTTACGGTCTCGGCAAACGTGGACGGCGTTGTAATAGCCGCAGGCGAAATAGTAATGGCACAGACGGGCGGGAAAGAATAACCGATAACCAATAAATGGAGGTGCACGATGAAGAAGTTAGCGTATCTTGCCGTATGCATCCTGATGCTTGCCTTCTCGACCGCCGCATCAGCCGAGGACGTCTTCTTTGAGATCAAGGCCGCCAAGGCCGAGTTTACACCCGCATCCATCACCGTAAAGAAGGGAGACCACGTAACCCTTAAACTGACCTCAACAGACGTTGACCACGGCATACACCTTGACGTATTCGGCGTAAAAGACACGATAATACCGGAGAAGTCTTCCGTCACGATAGACTTCATACCGGAGAAGACCGGCACCTTCAAGTTCCGCTGCTCGAAGTACTGCAGTTGGAAGCATCTCGTCTTATCGCAGCCGCACCTTGAGATAATCGTCGTCGAATGAGTCGCGCCCTGATTTTTCTCTCTTTGCAGAAATGGCGCGCAAGGTCTTGATGTGCTTGCAACAGGCGTGGACATCGTGGCGATAGAGCGGTTCAACGGGAAGGCCGCGGACGCGGCCTTCCTCGAACGGCTCCTTACGGAGAATGAAGCGGCCGAGGTCGGCGCCCTGCCCCACGCCGAAAGGCAAATCGCCGTCAGGTTCGCGGCCAAAGAGGCGGTCATGAAGGCCCTGGGCACGGGTTGGGACAAGGGCGTGGGCTGGCGCGATATCGAGGTCGTAACCGCCTTTGATGCGGGCGGGACGGCCGGACGCGGACTCTGCGTCACGCTCCATGGCCGGGCAAAGGCCCTGGCCAAGGACAGCCCGGTATTTTTAAGCGTATCACATACAAACGGTTTTGCGGCCGCATTCGCCATCATGGAAGGTCCGGATGAAGTACCTGATAATAATCCCCGCCTATAACGAAGAGGCCTGCCTTCCGGGACTGCTCAAAAACCTTGCCACGCTCACGCGCGAGATACTCGTCGTAGACGACGGGTCTGAAGACTCCACGCACGCGCGCTCGCTTGCGGCTGGCGTCCATGCAATCCGCCAGCCGCACACGGGCAAGGGCGGCGCGCTCAGGGCAGGTTTCAAGTTTGCGCTTGATAACGGCTACGACTGGGTAATCACCATGGACAGCGACGGCCAGCACGCATGGAGCGACGTGCCGCGTTTCCTCAACATGATGTCGTTGAACGGCAAAAGCCCCGACATAATCGTCGGCTCGCGCATGGGGCAGGCGGCCATGATGCCGTTCCTGCGGCGTAACACCAACCGGTTCATGTCAGGCGTCATCTCCAGGCTTATCGGCTCGCGCATAGAGGACTCTCAATGCGGATTCCGCGCCATAAGCGCGTCAGTGCTCCGGGAGGTCTGCCTCGAGACCTCGCACTATGACACGGAAAGCGAACTGCTCATCAAGTCAGGCAAGGCAGGCCGCTCAATCGCTTCTATTCCCATAAAGACCATCTACAACGGCGCCCCGAGCAATATCAACAAGCTCACGGACACGCTCAGGTTCTTCCGCCTCCTGATAAAGACGCTATGAAAGACGAACTCATGGGAACAGCCGTCAACGCCGCGGCAATCGACGTTGAGAACCCTTCGTCCGCAAGCGCGGTTAAAAAGGCCGGGGGCCGTCTTGTCAAAACCGCCTGCCAGCTCTGCGGCGCAATCGACGAGCGACCCGTCACAGCGCAGAACGGATGGAGCATCGTGCGCTGCGCCCGGTGCTCTTTCGTCTACGTCAACCCGAGGCCGGACAACGAGACCCTCGCCCGCCTCTACCTTAAATACCTGCCTGACAAGATGGCAGACCCGCTCGCGTGGGACACCTACATGCGCGAGGTCTTTTCAAAGGCCGCGGACGTTATCATACGCCATAAGCCCGGCGGCAGGCTCATAGACATCGGCTGCGGCTACGGTTTTTTCCTGGCCGAGATGAAACGCCGGGGCGGATGGAACCTGGACGGCATGGACGTTTCGACCACGGCCACGGACTATGCCGCATCACAAGGGTTCAGGATTACGCAGGGCACACTCGAGACCGTAGGATACCCGGATGCATCGTTCGACGCCGTTACAATGTTCTACGTGCTTGAGCACGTCACTGACCCCGCAGGCGTGCTAGCCGAGGTCAGACGCATTTTAAAACCCGGAGGCATGCTGTTATTGCGCGTGCCGCACACCACGCCCATCGTGCAATTTTTAAAGGTCTTCGGCATCAGGAACAACCTCTACGACCCGCCGTTCCATCTGAGCGACTTTTCAGCGGCCACGATAAAACGCCTGCTTGAACAGGGCGGCTTTACCAACATACATACCTCCATTGGCGGGGTCACGAGGCCGCCGGAGCTTCTCAAGGGGCTTACTACGGCCGCCTTCGGGATCATTGCGGAAGCGGCCTACAGGCTGAGCAGAGGCAGGATTGCGATGGCAGGCGTGGCAAAGAACACCGTGGCGTTTAAACCCTGAAGGTTTTTATACCGTCGGGAGCTTCCTTTCAACGGCGCAGTGTAGCTCAGGGCTTTAGCCCTGAATAAACAACTCCGCACACGTTGCATCATGCCTGAAGGCCTGAGCTACAGTTATACGTCATCTCCGCATGTCTTCAGCGTAAATCCAGCCTTATTCTTCTCACTGCTGTTCTGGTTGGCGAAGCCTATCCTACATAACTATTTTTTCTTACATTTAATTACTCCGCTTAGTGTTGGCATATCATACTGCAACGCAAAATCACGTGAAATTATTTCATAATCGGCACATTTTTGCGTTGCCACTTTAAGCCATTCTGCCTGAAGTGATTCTCTTTTTGTCATAACGCCACCTCTCAAACTTATCTCAAACGAATTATTAGGCATGGAAGTTATTTCTGGCTTACTGATTTTACTACCCATCATTGCACACCCAACTGTAATTAAAAGCACTATAAGAGGTAAAAGAAATTTTTTCATAACATTCTCCTTTCGTTTTTTTGAGACGTTAAGGCTTGCAGCTCTGTAGGGTGGGCGCAGCTCACCCTACGAGACCGCCCCGCCGCTCCACAACGTTAATACAATCCCCAATGCGGCACAAACGGCGACAAGCCGCTTATTGGTCAGCCGCAACGCCGCCATTGAGATACAATACCCCGGAGCTACGCCTTTTTTCATCATGCACACCTCCACCATAGATTTTTGTCATGATCGATATCGCATCTTATAGCACATATATATCTTATTCGTCAAGCGTTAAAATACAATATATATTGGGTTTTGAATCGACGGACTGGCATATATAATTTACAGGTGAGAGAAAGCATGAAAGAACTCAAGACAAGGCTTGGCAGACGCATACGCATGTTACGAAAGAACGCCGGCCTGACGCAGGAACGCCTCGGTGAACGCGCAAACCTGAGTTACAAATATATCGGAGAGGTCGAGCGGGGCGGAGTGAATATCAGCATCGAATCGCTCATGCGAATAGCCGAGGCCGTTGATGTAAACATCGGCAGGTTATTTGACGAAGGAGACCTTGCCGTCGGAAAAACTGCGCTGAAAAAAGCGCCTGCCGCGCAGACGCTGTCACACTACGAAATACGAACGATCAAGAAGACGCTTGGCATACTGCTCAAGATGACCTCAGGCAAACGCGACTGAATATACTTATCACGCTTCACGAGTTGCACGGCAATATAGGCATAACCTAAAATCAAATAAAAAAACGGAGGGGTTTTATGCGCAGAATCTTATTCGGTCTGTTTGCGGCAATACTCGTGCTGGCCTTCTCTCAGACGGCGCGCGCGGAAGAGACGATGTACGCCAGGTGCAACCTCAAGGTGCTCAAGGGCAACAAGATAAGCTGGATGAACTGGCAGTCTGCGCCGACCTTCATACCGGCGGGCACGAAGCTCAAGGTCACGGTCAGCGGGGATTCGGCCACGTTCACGGATAAGGACGGCACGTCGTACTCGGTCGACCTCGGCGCCGCCGGCGACAAGTTCCTCGCGAAATTCGTCACGAAGAGCCAGGTTAATATCGAGAAGTACTCCAGCAGCGTCACCGCCGACATACGCAAGGCCGTTATAAAGGCCGGCATGACGGCAGAGCAGGCCTACATCGCCATGGGGCCGCCTGCCTATATCGACGGCAAGAACAAGACCGACTCATCCACCTATGAAGACATCGTGAAGGCCAAGATGTGGGTCTACAAACGCTCAACCTTCGGCAAGAACATCGGTATAGAGTTCGACAATAACGGCAAGGTCACGCGCACGGAAGGCATCTGGGGCAAGTAAGGGATGCCCTTTATGACGCTTAGAATAAAGAAGGGGGGCTTCCCAAAGGAAGTTCCCCTTCTTTATTTCAATAAATCCAGCCTGCCGCCTCACCCGCCAAGGCTGTAATTGAAATCGTCGCTTGTCTCGTAGCCTACGCCTTTCAGCAACTCGACCATCTTTTCCTTGCCCATCACGTCGCTCGTTATCACCTGTATATGCGGTATCCTTGCGTTGAGTTCCTCAATGAGATACTTCAGGAGGACAAAGCCGCACTTGCCGGATTTCACAGGCTCCTTCAGGTCGTAATCGAGATAGAGGTGCGTGACCTCCGCATGATGGGCGGCCAGCCAGGCCTGCGCCTCGTCGTACGTGCGAAGCGTCACGCCGCACCACTTGAAGATGCGAAAGTCGTCTACAAGGACATGAAGTTCCTTCTTCACGTTGCTCCGTTTACTGTAGCTCAGGGCTTTAGCCCTGAAAGAGGCATTGTTCCGCCGCTAACAAAAAATCAGACCTAAAGGTCTGAGCTACAAAGACCCGTTTCGTGCCGTCGGATGGAAACTCTCAATGGCACATGACAGTATGCAAGGGTGGGCGGAGCCCAACCCTGCGAGGTCGCCGTCTATTCGATGCCGTAGTCCTTCCAACGCCCGTTGACAAGCTCTACTATCTCCCTGTCCATCTCCATTCGCTCGCCCCATTCGCGCGTCACCTCGGGGGGCGACTTCATGGTCGCGTCTATGCCCATCTTCGAGCCGAGGCAGGCCACGGGAGACGAGAAGTCGAGATAGTCTATCGGCGTATTCTCGATGATCAGGGCGTCGCGCTTAGGGTCCACGCGGGTCGAGAGCGCCCATATCACGTCAGCCCAGTCGTGGACGTTTATATCGTCGTCAACGACTATCACGTACTTGACGTACATGAACTGCTTCAACACGCCCCAGATGCCCATCATCAGACGCCGGGCGTGGCCGGGGTACGCCTTCTTTATCGATACAACGGCTATCCTGTAGGAGACGGCCTCCATCGGCAGGCTGAAGTCAACGACCTCCGGGAACTGCAGTTGGAGCGACGGCAGGTAGATACTGTTCAAGACCGTGCCGATGACCGCGTCTTCCTTTGGCGGGCGTCCCGTAATGGTGGTGAGATACACGGGGTCGCGCCTGTGCGTGACGGCCTTGAGATGAAAGACAGGGAAAGGCTCCTGAGAGTTGTAATAGCCGGTATGGTCGCCGAACGGCCCTTCAAGGGCGGTCTCCCATGGCCGTATCTCGCCTTCGAGGACTATCTCGGCCGTGGCAGGCACCTTTAGCGGTACGGTCTTGCATTCCACAAGCTCTATCGCCTTCTTGCGCAGGACTCCGGCGAACTGATACTCGCCAACGCTCTCCGGCACGGGGGTTACCGCGGCAATGGTCGTGGCAGGCTCGCACCCGATGGCCACTGCAACCGGCATGGCCCTGCCCGAGCGCTCCCATAGCCTGTGATGGGCCGCGCCCCCGCGGTGATGGAGCCAGCGCATTATCGCGCGCTTCGAGTCCAGGAATTGCATCCTGTAGACGCCGACGTTATACGGCCCGCCGTCAGGCGCCTGCGTAACCACCAACGGCCACGTGATGAGCGTGGAGACGTCCTTTGGCCAGCACTTTATGATGGGCAGGATATCAAGTGAAGCGTTCGCGCCCGTATGCACGACATCCTGACACGGCCCGCTGCGGCTGGTCTTGGGTCCGAGGTTCATGGCGGTAGCGAAAAACGGTATCTTCTTTACCGCGTCCCACAGCCCCTCCGGCGGCTCGGGCCTTTGCAGGACGGCGATAAACCTGCCTATCTCGACAAGCTCGTCCTCGCTAACGCCGAGGCCGAGGGCCACCCTCTCGCGCGTGCCGAATAGGTTGGCAAGGACGGGGATGGAGTGCCCCCTGACCTTCTCGAAGAGGACGGCCGGCCCACCCTTTTTGACAAGCCTGTCCTGAATCTGCGCTATCTCAAGGCGGGTGTCCACCTCCACGGGTACGCGCTTTAACAGGCCACGGGCGCCAAGGGCCTCCATAAACTCGCGAAGGTCGTTATATATCATAAGAGGTTCGTGTCCCAGATTATTGCGGCCAGTATCAACGCGCCCGTCCATGTGTTGGCGAGAAACCCGTTGAACGCGTTGTCGCGGCCCGGATTACGCTTGACGTTATAAACGATGACAAGGTGCGCCACGAGGGAGGCGACCACGCCCGCATAGTATATCACGCCCGCGCCGTAGAACATACCGGCAAGACCGAGCATTACGGCAGTCGCCCAGTACAGGGCTGCAAGCGCGGCCCAGACCTTGTCCCCGAAGAGTACGGCCGTGGATTTTACGCCTATTCGCCGGTCGTCTTTAATATCCATGAGCGCGTAAATCGTATCGTATGCCATGGACCAGAATATATTGGCGACGAAGAGGAGTACGGCCACCATGCCCACCGTGCCGGTCACCGCGGCCCACGCCATAATCGCGCCCCAGCCGAAGGCGATGCCGAGAAAGGCCTGCGGCAGATGGCTCACCCTCTTTACGAACGGATAGAGCACCGCAAGCACAATGCCGCCGAGAGAGAGCAGGATGGTGAAGCGGTTGAGAAAAAACAGCACGAGCGCGAAACTCACGGCGCACAACGCCACGAATATGACCAGGGCCTCGGCCACGGTCAACTCACCGCTCGGCAGCGGTCGCATGGCCGTGCGCTCCACATGAGCGTCAAAGCCCCTGTCCGCGATATCGTTTATCGCGCAACCGGCGCTGCGCATGAGAAAAGTCCCTGCGAGAAATATCGCCAGATGCTTCAGGCCCGGTCTGCCGCCCGAGGCGATGACGAGCGACCAGAGCGTCGGCCAGAGCACCAGGAGCGTGCCGTACTGGCGCGAAACCCGGATAAGGGCGCCGGCGGCCTTTAGCTTTCTGATAGTGAGCACAGTTGCTCTCCCACGAGGGGAGAGGAAGTCTTTCTCCTCCCCTTACTTAAGGGGAGGCTGGGAGGGGTTAGTCTTTTGCGCTTACACGTTGCATCGCGCCCATCCCGCCTTAACTCCCCCCAACCCCCTCTTTTTCAAAGAGGGGGAGTTTTACGCCCCTTGACAACACAGCCCCTCTCTCACCCGCGTGATATCGGTTACGCGTCCGGCCTTGCAACCACCGGGATTATCGCCGGACTGAAGACCTCAATAACCGCGGCCTGTATCGTGTCGGCCTGAGAGACCGAGGCGCCGGAATCCGCAAGCACGTACCGCCTCGCGACGAACGGCGAATCATCGGGTAGATTCAGTACAGAGGCGGCCTCGGCGCAGACTACGACCCCCGCCTCCATGCGCGTCTTTGTAAAGACGATGCGCCTGTGGTTCAAGACCTTGCCGAGCGGCTCGTCAAAATATCTGTCAAGGGATGCGAGGATGGCCGGGTCAGTGCGCTCAAGGAGGAATACCGTAAGCGCGTAAACGATATTGCCATGCCCGGTCTTCAGCCAGACGACCCTCTCGGAGACCTGCGCCCCGGGCGCGGCATGGAGATACGCGGCAATCTCGATATCAAGGTCTGTCTCGCGCCTGCGTACGACGTCGACCTTGACATCCTCCTCCAGAAGCAGTTCAAGGTCCAGCGTAAGCGAGCCGCCGGAGGTAAAGAGCATCTTCTGATGGGGGCGCAAACCCGATGTAAGCCTGTCCGCTGCATCAGAGTGCATCTCAACCCAGCCGTCGATCAGCTGATATGGGAAAAAGGGGCGCATGATCCATAAAAATATCACATGCCCGGGCCGCGGTCAACAAGGATGGAGAAGCCGGAAGAAGCACAGGAAGGCATAAGGCCATGCGCCCTCAGCGCGGGCCGCCCGGCCTGCGCCCGGACGCGAAGGTCTTTAATATTTCAACGACCTCTTCGTCCTCTATCTGGCGGAAATCCTCATACAACTGGCTTACGGCGGAAAAATCGTCCGGCATCACCGGGCAGACGACGCCGGTTACCTCCGGCATCGCCTTGATGCGCTCGACGGTATCAGCCGGGCCGCCGGGCACGGCGACGATTATCTCCGAGGCCCCGGCCGCGTGCGTGGCCTGTATTGCGGCTATCATCGTCGAGCCGGTCGCAAGCCCGTCGTCTATCAATATCACACAGCGTCCGGTAAGCGGGGTCTTTGCGATAACCTGCCTGTAACGGCCGAGCTTGGCTGATACGACCTTCAGCCTGTCGGCCTTCTCCTGTTCAAGGTAAGGCTTCGATACGCCGAGGTAGCTTATAATCTCCCTGTTGAGATAGACCTCGCCGTCTTCCGTCACCGCGCCTATGGCAAGCTCGGGATTACCCGGAGAGCGGAGCTTACCGGCCACTATAACGTCGATTGCCGCGCCAAACAAGGAGGCCACCTCGGCCGCCACCACCACCCCGCCGCGCGGCAGAGCGGCGCAAACCGGGTCTTTTTTGGCATACCCGCCGAGTTGCGCGGCAAGGAATCTGCCGGCATCTCTTCTATCTGCAAAAGGCCTTGCCGTGCGCCACATACCTTCCTCCTCGGCTTCCGCAACCCTTCCACTTTAAGCGTATCATATTCGCCGCCCGGCGCAAGCCCTGCGGGCCTGAATGACCCTTAATAATCTTGCCCGCATAACTGTTATACGCTATAGTTTATATAGCCGATTGCTGAAAAATACAGTATCACCGCTCCATGTCGTCATTCCCGCCCCCGTCTTCACGAGGGCAGGTTGCAGCGGGAATCCATAAGTTGTTGACCTTTTCAAGGCAGAGACTGGATTCCTCCCCGAATGTATTAGTCGGGGAGGAAAACTTCGGGAATGACGTATTTAGAGTTTTTCAGCCACCCTATCGACGTTAACAGTGCGGCCGCGCTCCATAAATGGAGATTACACCCGGCCGGGAGGTTAATAATGCCTGTTCCCACGATTGCCGATGCCATTGCGGAGTTTGGGCACGGCCTCAGCTTCGACCGTCTTCCCGGGGTCGTGGTGCATGAGGTAAAAAGACGGCTCATCGACTCGCTCGGGTGCGCCCTCGGCGCATACGACGCAATACCGGCAATCATTGCCAGAGCCATGGCCCCGGCCGTCAAGGCCGGGCCGGACGGGTGCGCCAGGATAATCAGCAACAGCGCCACCACGCCTGAGGCCGCGGCATTCGCCAACGGCGTGATGGTGCGCTACCTCGACTGGAACGACACCTACCTTTCGCTCGAACCGGCCCATCCGTCCGACAATATACCGGTTGCCCTTGCCTGCGCCGAGGCCGCAACACGCACAGGCCAGGAGCTTATAACCGCAATCGTCGCGTCTTACGAGGTGCAGTGCAGGCTCTGCGACTGCGCAGCGTTGCGCTCCCACGGCTTCGACCACGTGACCTACGGCGGTTTTTCAGCGACCCTTGCCGCATCCATGCTCCTGGGCCTGTCCGTAAAGGAGACCGTCCACGCCCTCGGCATCGCGGGCGCAATAGCTCCGGCGCTGCGCCAGACGCGCGCAGGGGAACTCTCCATGTGGAAGGGCGCGGCCTTCGCAAACACGGGCCGGGACGCCGTATTCGCCGCCCGCCTCGCAAAAGAAGGCATGACCGGCCCGGCCCCGATATTCGAGGGCGAGTTCGGCGTCATGAAGGTGCTCACCGGCGAATTCCCTCCGCCTGACTTCAGCGCGGCCCGAAGCGGCGCATACAAGATAATCGAGACCTGCATAAAATACTTTCCAGCGGAATACCACGGCCAGAGCGCCATCGCGGCGGCCATAGAGATAGCAAACGAGCTCGAAGGCGATATCGACCGCATAGAGACAATCGTTATAAGCACCTTCAAGGCCGCATACGAGATAATCGGCTCAGGCCCGGAACGCTGGCGTCCGGCCACCCGCGAGACAGCCGACCACAGCCTGCCTTTTCTCGTTGCCTCGGCCCTTACGGACGCAGGCCTCAACCTTGCATCCTTCAGCGACGAGCGGCTCCACGACGGGCGGCTTGCCGGACTCATCGCAAAAATCAAGGTGGTGCGCGACCCGGCGCTCGACAAACTCTACCCGCAGGCCATGCCGAACCGCGTGGAGGCGCGCCTCAGCGACGGCAGTTCGATTACAAGGGAGTTCATTTACCCGAAGGGGCACCCGATGAACCCGCTTTCGGACGCCGAGGTAGAGGCGAAATTCAAAGGACTTAGCGCATGGCGGTTTGCCGGGTCTGAGATGGACAGGGTCTTGTCCATGCTCTGGCGGCTCGATGAACTAACCGACGCATCCGAGATATTGCGCGCCTTTCAGACACCTGCAAGGACTTGACGCGGATAACATATAGCTATATGCCAAAGAGCCTTAAAAAACTCATAGCAAAAGATACTCTCGCCATGCCGGGCGCGTTCAACGCGGCCACCGCCCTTCTTATCGAGGAGGCCGGGTTCAAGGCCGTCTACGTCTCGGGCGCGGGGCTCTCGAACTCGTGCGGCCTGCCGGACGTTGGCCTCCTTTCGCTCACGGAGACCGTCCTTCTCTCCTCATACATAACAAAGGCCGTTGACCTTCCCGCGCTCATCGACATTGACACGGGCTTTGGCGGGCCGGAACAGGTAAAGGAAGCGGTCAGGGCGTTCGAG
>JACRNO010000055.1 GCA_016234855.1 Deltaproteobacteria bacterium
CATTAAACATAGAGAGGCCATTATGAAGACCCTTGGAAAAGGATTGATAAAAGAGATTGCCGGCGACGTCGCCTCGGACAAGGGGTTTATCCTCATCCTCGCGCTCGTCTCCATGCTCGCCATGACCATAATAGGCATAAGCCTCGTAATGAATATGTCCACGGACATGCAGCTTGCGAGGAACGAACGCGATGGCAAACAGGCGTTTCAACTGGCCGAGGCAGGCGTTAACGAGGCTATAGCGCGGCTGCGGCTTCCGGTGGCACATGCCAGATATGACGGCGAGCCGGAGGCGGCGACCATCGCGGCCGCTGCTACGAATCCCAAGGGCTACAGGACCACCGCGCTGTGGCCGGCCGGCTCCGCGTTCAACTCGGCCACCAGCGCCGACGGCCTCGACTACGCCGTCACGGTGAATTATCTTACAGAGCAGGACCCTTTTTGCGATGACAACGCGGGCAATACGAACGTAAACGGTATCCCCGCTGGAGCGCTCAACTGCAACAACGAGGTGGTTATGTTCGGGCAGGACTTCAATATCTGCTTTAATGACATAGCCGCATGCACCAAGCCCTCGGCAAGGAGGGGCGTCTATCCGGTCTACAGGATAACCTCGACCGGTACGGTAAACACCACAGACAGGACGGTAGAGGTCCTTGTGGGCGCGAGCAACCTGAATATGGACACCAACGGCGCGATAAACACCAACACCTGTGTTAATGCCGGGGGGTCGACCACTATTGTCGGCGGGGTTCAGGAGGCCGGCGCCTGCGGCGCGTGCGATGCCGGAATAGACGTTTGCAATGCCAAGGCAGCCGATACTATGGATACCTTCCTGAGCGGAGACCCGCTCTCATCGCTTGCAAGTTCGGCGGATTGGAAGATAGATTGTAACGCCATAAACGCCTGCAACGCGGATATCGGCGCTGTGCCGGATTCGATGTGGGGCGATTGCGCCGGTGACAGCGCTTCGTCTCTGCTATACATCGACACCCATATGGACACGTTCAGCCCTACGATTAGCGCGACCGACCTCCCCGGCGGTTGCGGCAGGGGAATACTTATCATCAACGGCAACATAACGTTATCAGGCAATATGACATGGGAGGGGCTTATCTATGTCATGGGCACCCTTACGCTTAACGGCGGCGGCGGTAGCGGTATAAACGTTACAGGCGGCATCATGGCCAATAACACTGTCACGTTGAACGGTAACATAAGAGCCACCTACGACCTCAAGACCCTCGAGGACGTAGGCCGTCAGGCCGGCAGCGCCGCGAAGACGTATATATCGTGGAGGAGGTTGTAGGGAATTCAGCAAAACCCCCTTTGAAAAAGGCGCTAAAGACAAACGTTAGGTGCTAAAAGCATTACGTTAGCGCACAAGGGGGGGGGATTTGACGAGCGGCACGAGTTTGCTTGAGGCCGCTAAGGCTAACCCCACCCGGCCTCCCCTTTAAAAAGGGGAGGGGCAAAACCACCCCCTCTTTTTAAAGAGGGGGCAGGGGGGAGTTAAGGAGCGGCACGAGTTTGGTTGAGGCCGAAGAGCTTTTGTAGAAGGCACATTTGAGAATCCCCGCGACTCACGCCACTTGGCGCGGATGCCCCGCCCCCTTTTACAAGGGGGGAAGTTGAAGGAATCCCCCACTTAAAATCCCCCCCCTTTTTAGAAAAGGGGGGGGATTTGACGAACGGCACGAACCATGGAAAAGCTCGCCCCTACAAGACAGAACCTACTTGGTCTGCGCGTCCAGTATGCGGTTATCAAGAAAGGGCTCGAGCTCCTGAAGAGCAAACGCGAGGCCCTGATGAAGGAGTTCTTCGGCATCGTCGAGGAGAGCGTGCGCATGCGCGCCGAGTTTACGGGTCTTCTGAACAAGGCGCAAAGGGACCTTGAAATCGCCCGCGCCCTGCACGGTCCGGCCGTCGAGTCGTTCGCGCATGCGGTCAAGCGCGACGTGACTATCGACATAACGGTAGAGAACATCTGGGGGCTTAACGTCCCGTCGATTGCCGAGACCGCGCTTACGCGCACGCTCGAGGCGCGCGACGTCTCCATTCGCGGCGAGAGCGCAATGGTCTTCGGCGTGGCGCGTGAGTTCGAGGTGGTCGCTGATTTTATCGTCAAGATTGCATCAAAGGAGGCGCGGCTCCAGCGCGTTGGCGAGATGATAAAGGCCGACACCCGTAAGATCAACGCCATAGGCGAGATAATGATGCCGTCCATGCGCAGGCGCGTGAAGTCGATAGAGCGCGTGTTGGAAGAGCGCGAGCGCGAGGAGGTCTTCCGGCTCAAGCGCTACAAGGCGCGCAGGCCCGGCAGAGGTTAGTCTTCGAACGGCATCTTGCGATTGATTCAAAGAAAACTTTGAAAAATTCTAATGAAGTGTCATTTGAACCCTTAGATTGAATTGTTCAGAGGTTCCCAAGTATTTTAAGGCGGACGTGCCTTCGGCATGGCCGCCTTCTTTTTTGCAGGCACATTTAACCCGCCGGAATATCCCCCTTGTTTTTTAACTCGATTCTGGTATATTCTAATCCTTTACAATGCCTGGGAGGGGTGGAGTGATACCGCGTTATTCAAGGATAGAGATGTCCCGCATCTGGGAGCCGGAGAACCGGTTCAACAAGTGGCTCGAGGTCGAACTCGCCGCTTGCGAGGCGTGGTGCAGGCTCGGCAGGA
>JACRNO010000058.1 GCA_016234855.1 Deltaproteobacteria bacterium
CTCGTTAAGGATTGGATGTGACGCCCCTCGCTAACCCGCGGCCTCGTGCGACCAAGGGGGAATCGGGCTGTCACATCCTGTTGCGCATGATTATCAGTATCTATTAACGTAAGATACTTCTCAAGCATTATACAAGGGGGAGTTAGGTTTGAGGTGCCATAATACTAACCCCTCCCTGCCTCCCCTTAAATAAGGGGAGGAGTTTTGAATCCCCCTCAGTCCCCCGTGTGCGCTTGTGCGCTAACGTAATGCTTTTAGCGCCTAACGTTATGTCTTTGGCGCCTTTTACAAAGGGGGAAGTCCGATTCCCCGCATCCTTTGGACTTTCCTGCTTTTTTTTGATAATATATAAAGAATAGGTCTGTGCGGCATTTGATTGAACCGGTCTTCGCGCATAAGGACATCCGTGATGTTATCCGAGAGTATAAAAAAAGAGCTTGAAAGGATAGTCGGGCCGGCGAACGCCTCCTTTTCAAAGGAGGATCTGGTCTGCTATTCTTATGACGCGACCAACGCGCCGCACCTGCCCGAGGCGGTGGTCTTTCCCGGGTCGGCCCATGAGGTATCGAGCATCTTGAAGCTTGCCAACTCGGCCGCCTTTCCGGTTGTCCCGCGCGGCGCAGGGAGCGGTTTTACCGGCGGCAGCCTGCCTGTCGAGGGCGGTGTGGTCCTTTCAACCGAGCGGATGAAGGCCATTATTTCCATAGACACCGATAACCTTACGGCAATCGTTGAGCCGGGGGTTGTGACATGGGATTTTCAGCAGGAGGTCGAGCGCCTGGGACTCTTCTATCCGCCTGATCCGTCGTCCTTGAAATTTTCCACCATCGGCGGCAATATCGCCGAGTGCGCGGGCGGGCCTCGCGCCGTAAAGTACGGCGTTACGCGTGACTATGTTCTCGGGCTTGAGGTTGTCCTGCCCACGGGCGAGATAGTCCAGACCGGCGTCGTCACCACCAAGGGCGTGGTCGGTTATGACCTTACGCGCCTGATGGTTGGGTCAGAAGGAACCCTTGGCGTGGTGACGAAGGCGGTTTTGCGCCTTGTGCCGTTGCCCGAACATGCGGTCACGCTTCAGGCGGTCTTTCCGGCCCTGCGTGATGCGGCAGCGGCCGTAAGCGGCATCATCAAGGCGCGCATAGTCCCGTCCACCCTTGAGATGGTGGACAGCGTCTCCACGCGCTGCGTTGAGGAGTATATGAATATAGGTCTGCCGAAGGAAGGCTCATTCCTGCTTATCGAGGCGGACGGGGCTAAAGAGGCCGTAGCCGCGGATATCGAGCGAATAAAAAATATATGCATGAATAACGGCGCGACCGACATCCGCGAGGCAACTGACAAAAAGGCGGTGAAAGACCTTTGGAAGGCAAGGCGGTCGATATCGCCTGCCCTCCTGCGTATCAAGCCGGATAAGCTCAACGAGGACGTAGTTGTGCCGCGCTCGCGGATGGTCGAGCTGATAACCGGCATAGAGGATATAGCGGCGGCAGGCGGCCTTCTGATAGCCTGTTTCGGCCATGCAGGGGACGGCAACGTCCACGTCAACATCATGTATGATAAGCGCGACTCGCGAGAGGCTGCCGCTGCCGGGGCCGCTGTGACCGATGTTTTTTCATTGACGCTCAAGCTCGGCGGCACGATATCCGGCGAGCACGGGGTGGGCGTGACAAAGGCGCCTTACCTTGCGATGGAATTGAGCCAGCCGCTTATAGACGCTATGGCGGCGATAAAGAAGGCCCTTGACCCGAACGGGGTTTTGAACCCGGGTAAGATTTTTCCGGCTGTTGGGGCACGGTCATTGTAGCTAAGGGCCGTAGCTAAGGGTTGTAGCTCAGGGCTTCAGCCCTGATATTCGATGCAGACCTGAAGGTCTGCGCTACAGACTCCGGTTATGCCGTACCGGGCGCGGACATTGATTAAGGATTGATATATGAAGCCATTGACAGAGCTTAAAGACGAGCTGAACAAGTGCGTCAGGTGCGGCACGTGCAGGTCTATCTGCCCGACCTTCCGCGTCATCGGAAGGGAGAGCGCGAGCGCAAGGGGCAAGCTCGCCCTCATCGACGCATATCTCAAGGGTGAGATTGCGTCGAGCGAGACATATCTCAAACACATCAAGGAGTGCACGCTCTGCGGCGCGTGCCGCGACGGCTGCCCCAACGGCGTAGACACCATCGGCATCATCACGGCGGCCCGCGCCGAGGCGGTGCAGAGGCAGGGCATGCCGTATGCCGCCTCGTTCATACTCAAGACCCTGCTCGACCCGGGTAGGATCATGCCTGTCGCGCTCAAGTTTGCCTCGCGCATTCAGGGGCTGCTCTTGAAGGATTCGACCGTTGAGGTGGGGCTGCTGTCGAGGTTCTCCCTGCCTCTGGTCGGCGGCGGTCGTCTTGTGCCGCCGCTTGCGAGGCAGTTCTTCCTTGATATGCCGGATATCAAGGCGCTCTTTGAAGGCGCACGGTCGAAGCCGGCCGTCTCGTCCGCTACCAAACCTGTAAGGGTGGCCTTCTATGCAGGGTGCGGCGTGAATTATCTGATGCCGGAGGTGGGCGTAAAGTCCATCGAGATATTGAGGAGGGCCGGGGCTGAACCTGTGGTGCCGTCAAGCCAGATATGCTGCGGCATGCCCGCGTTTTCAATGGGCGACCTGCCGACCGCGAAGTCCATGGCGATAAAGAACCTTGAGGCGTTCGAGGCCTGCGAATGCGATTACATCACCACGTCGTGCGCAACCTGCGGCCACGCGCTCAAGAACCTCTTCGGCGACCTCCTCGGTTTCGACCCTGAGCTTGACGCCCGCGTCAAGGCCATGGCCGCAAAGGTAAGGGATATAACCGAGCTTCTTGTAAACGTCCTGGGTTACGAGGGCAAATCCCCCCCAGCCCCCCCGGTCCACGCCCCTTGGCGTGGGTACCCCGAAAGGGGGGAGTCTCCGCCCCCTCTTTCCAAAGGGGAGGAATCCGGCGGTGTGAAAAAGACCGTGACCTATCACGACCCGTGCCATCTGAACAGGGCGCAGGGCATAAGGCGTGAGCCGAGAAGGCTGATTGAAAGCGCGCCCGGCGTCGTCTTCAAGGAGATGAAGTTCCCGTGTGGGTGCTGCGGGCTCGGCGGCGGACTCAGTACGACCAACTACGACCTTTCCATCAGCATCACGAAACGCAAGGTCGACTCCATCAAGGCCTCAGGCGCGGATATCGTGGCGACCGCGTGCCCCGGGTGCATGGTGCAACTGCGCGACGGCCTGCATAAACACGGGGTAGACGTAAAGGTCGCGCACGTGGTTGACCTCCTGTAGGCGTCTGTTTCCCGCCTGTCGCATCATCCATGAACGCGCGGCTCACGGCCCTGTGTAATCCCAAAGTGATAATATTGATGTGCCGTCAGGAGTTTCCTCCTGACGGCATCAGCCACGCGGGTGGCAGGAGGAAACTCCTGCCACCACATCAATCCACCGCTCAATTCAGATTGCAGCTCAGGCCTTCAGGCCAGACGCCTCACGTCCCACAGCCGTTATCAGGGCTAAAGCCCTGAGCTGCATCCGCCCTGTTGACTTCTCCGATAAAAGGCGTATCATATTATAGTCTCGGCCGTCCATAATGGCGTTGTTGTATCCCGTTGTCTCTTGCTCGCACCGTAATCAATTGTCATCAAGTCCGTCTTCTTCCGGCGCATCCGGCGCGGCGTAATTTGCCGCCATATTGCATGACCTACTTCGCCTTCTGCATACACAACCACCAGCCGGTGGGTAATTTTTCATCCGTGCTCGAAGAGGCTTATGAAAAGTCTTACTGGCCGTTCCTTCAGGCGCTCTCCCGTCATCCGGCTATCAAGCTGACACTGCATAACTCCGGCTTTCTCATCGATTGGCTGGTCGCAAACCGTCCCGAGTACGTCGAGCTGCTGCGCTCCATGACCGCATCCGGCCAGGTCGAGGTCATGGGCGGCGGTTACTATGAACCGATACTCTCCGTCATACCGGAGCGCGACAGGGCGGGCCAGATTAGCCTCATGTCCGACAGGATAGAGGCGGCCTTCGGCGCGCGCCCGCGCGGGCTGTGGCTTGCCGAGAGGGTCTGGGAGCCGGCCCTGCCGTCGACGCTCAAGGCCGCGGGCGTGGAATATATCGTCGTCGACGATTTTCATTTCATCAAGTCCGGGCTTATGCGCGAGGAGCTCGGCGGTTATTATATAACCGAAGACCAGGGCAGCGTCATCAGGGTATTCCCCGGAAGCGAGGCCCTGAGATACCTCATACCGTTCAAGCCCGTGCCGGAGCTCCTCGCGCACCTGAAGGGGCTTGGCGGCTTTCTGAAACGCGGCAACGCCGCCATATACGGCGACGACGGCGAGAAGTTCGGGGTCTGGCCCGGCACGGCGAAATGGGTCTTTGACGACGGCTGGCTCGAGGCGTTTTTTCAGTGTATAGAGGGGAGTCTCGCATGGCTCAGGCCCGCGACCTTTTCAGAGTGCATGGACGCCGAAGAGCCGCTCGGCAGGGTCTATCTGCCTACGACGTCCTATATGGAGATGGGCGGCTGGACGCTTCCCGCAAAGGCCAGCCGCGCCTATGAAGAGCTGGTCGAGGAGATAAAGGGCTGGCCGGACGGCGACCGCGTAAGGCGGTTCATACAGGGCGGGGCGTGGAGAAACTTTCAGGCCAAGTACCCGGAGTCCAACTGGATGCACAAGAGGATGCTCCTGGCAAGCAGCGCCCTGGCCGGCGCAACAGGCCCTGATGCGGATACGGGGCGCATGCACCTTTACAAGGCGCAGGCGAACGACGCCTACTGGCACGGGGTCTTCGGCGGGCTCTATCTCCCGCACCTTCGCACCAGCGTCTACGAGCATCTGATAAAGGCGGAGGCCTCGCTCGGCTCCGGCATCGGCCCAATAAACGTCGCTGACATCGACGCCGACGGGCACGACGAGATAAGGCTGCGCACGGACGCCGTTGACCTATTCCTCTCTCCGCGCATCGGCGGCGCCCTGCTCGAGCTCGATTACAGGCCCAAGGCCGTCAACTTCTGTAATACGCTCGCAAGGTGGTTCGAAGGCTATCATCACAAGCTCGGCGACGCATGCAACCAACGCCCTGATGCTCACACGAAGAGCATCCACGATATCGTAAAGGTCAAGGAGGCCGGGCTTGAGCGTTACCTGAGCTTTGACGGCGAGCGCAGGGTCTCTTTCCGCGACCACTTCCTTGACGCCGACGCGACCCTTGCCGCCTTCTTCTCTAACGAGTGCAGGGATATCGGCGGTTTTAAGAAGGCCGCCTATTCCGCGCGTTTCATTGACAAGGGCGTATCGTTTGAAAGGCACGGCGTCGTCGAGGACGGGAGCGCCGTTGTGGTCAAGGAGTATAGAATGACGGGCGCGGACTCGTTCTCGGCCGGCTACCGCGTAAGCGCCAAAGCGCATGCAGGGCTGAGGTTCGGGGTGGAGCTTAATCTGCTCCTGCCGTGTTGCGACGGTCCCGCGTGTTATTACGAGTTCGGCCCGGCCCAGTGCGTTGAGGTCGGCATCGGCCTCGGCCAGACCGGCGAGTTGAGCGGGATAAGCTCGGTTCGGCTCGTTGATACGTATACCGGGGTCAGCCTCGGCATAACGGTATCCGGCGAGGCCACCCTCTGGAGGTTTCCGGTCTATACCGTCTCCCTTTCAGAGGACGGGTTCGAGAAGATATACCAGGGGAGCTGTCTTGTCTTCTTATTCCCGCTCGGGCACAACGGGCTTGACGTGTGCTTCGATATCAAGGCGTCATCTCTGTCCGATGCTTAGCAGGCGGGCAGGTTAATGGAGAATTTTTACTTCCCCCTTTGTAAAAGGCGCTAAAGGCACAACGTTGCGCCGAAGGCATAACGTTAGGCGCTAAAAGCATTACGTTAGCGCACAAGCGCACACGAGCGCACAAGGGGGACAGAGGGGGATTTGCAATGGACTTGAAGGTAGGACTCGCCGAGAAGATAAGACGCGTAAAATTGCTCATCCTTGACGCCGACGGCGTCATGACGGACGGCTCCATCGTCTATACCGACGAGGGGGTCGAGCTCAAGGCGTTCAACGTGCGCGACGGCCACGGGATAAAGCTCCTTATGCGCGCCGGTATAGGAGTTGCCGTCATCACGGCCCGCGAGTCTAAGGTCATGGTCCACCGGGCGAATAACCTCGGCATAACCGACCTTTATCAGGGGCGCCTTGACAAGGCCGCTGCCTTTGACGAACTGCTCAAGGCGAAGGTCCTGAACCCCATCCAGACGGCCTATATCGGCGACGATATCATCGACCTTCCCGTGCTGAGGCAGGCCGGTTTCTCGGTGGCGGTCGCGGACGCCGTTCCAGAGGTCAAGGAGCGCGTGGATTACGTCACCGCTATGCAGGGCGGCAGGGGTGCGATACGCGAGGTTGCCGAGTTGATATTGAAGTCGCAGGGCAGATGGGACGAGGTTATGAGACGCTACCTTGAGTAATGCCGTGCGAACGAACCGTTGCGTAGACCAGCATGTCTGTATGCTTCTCAGGGCTCCCGCCTGAGTTACGCTACCCTCACTCCTGCTTTCCGCCCCTGCGGCCATGTATCCGCCTTAAAAACCTTTACACCCCATAAAGCCTTTGGTATAATTCTTGCTAAGGCGCGTAAAATGCATAAAGAGCGTCATAACTGCTTATATTTGTTAAATTTTGCGCCTGTTTGACGGGCCGCGCAACCTGCGCTTGTTGATAATGCAATATCGTCCGTTCGCGGGCGCTCCTTCGCCGCTATGAACCAAAGGATAAGGCTTATCCTGGCCGCTTTCATCGCTCTTTCCGTAATAGGGCTTCTGGTATTGATTTTGGCGCATTACCGCGCCAAAGAGAACGCCGGTCTTATAATAGACGTTGAAAAAGGGGTGGGGGTCGAGGTGACAGGTCTGCATTATTCAGGCACCGGCGGCCAGGGAGCGAGATGGGAGATGGATGCGGAGAGCGCCCGGCGCATAAAAGGCTCGGAATTAACGTTGATACAGGGGATAAAGGCCGTCTTCCATTCCAAGGACGGCATGCCGTATACCCTGACCGCGCCGGCCGGCAGGCTCAGGGAGGCGGACGGCGTGCTTGAGGTTACGGGCGGGGTTGTGCTTGAGTCCGACTCCGGAGAAAGGCTTACGACCGATAGCATGAATTATTCATCGACAAGGAAAGAGATAACCACGGACGCGCCGGTGACCATAACCATGCGGACGTTGAAGGTGACCGGGGTCGGTCTGCGCGTCGACCTTGAGACCGGTAAGCTCAGGATATTGAACTCGGTAAAGGCCGTCGTCAACGGGGTAGTCTCATGAGGCCGCTGGTGCGCGTCGGAACCGGTATCGGTCTTATCGGGCGCGTTACAATCGCCGCCGTCTTTATGGTCATTGTGTCCGGTCCTGCGTTCGGCCAGGAGAAGGCCGCCTTGAAGGAAGGTGAAAGGCTCAAGGTACCGGTCGTCATAACCTCCGAGAGCATGGAGGCGTCGAGGGACGAAGGCACCGTGGTCTTTACGGGCAACGTCGTGGCGATAGAAGATTTTACCCTCTGTTCGGACGAGCTTCATATCTCCTATGGCAAGGAGAAAGAGATAACCGAGATGACTGCCAGCGGCAGGGTCAGGATATTCCAGGCCGATAGGAAGGCCCTGGCCGACAAGGCGGAATACGACCGGATAAAGAGGACGCTCGTGCTTACAGGCGGGGCCGAGGTCATACAATGCTCGGATACCGTGCGCGGCGACAGGATTATCGTCCACATAGACGATGAGGACGCCGTCGTGCAGAGCGAGTCCGGCGGGCGCGTAAAGGCCGTTATCAAGCCGGTAAAGAACTGCCCGCAGCCGGACGGCAATGCCGCGGCTGGCGCGGCCAGGGACGTGAAAAGTGAAGAAGCTCGCTGTCGCGGGTCTCGTTAAGGCGTTTAAAAAGAGGACGGTCGTCGACGGCGTGAGCCTGCACGTGGAGCCGGGCGAGATAGTCGGCCTGCTCGGGGCGAACGGCGCGGGCAAGACCACGACCTTCTATATGACCGTTGGGCTTATCCAGCCCGACGCGGGCGCGGTGACGCTCGGCGCGGCCGATATCACGAGGATGCCGATGTACGAGCGCGCAAGGCTCGGCATCAGCTATCTGCCGCAGGAGCCGTCGGTCTTCAGAAAGCTGACCGTCGAAGAAAACGTCATGGCGATTATCGAGTACCTCGATATCCCGCAGGACGAGCAGGCAGGGAGGCTGGCCTCGCTTCTTGACGAACTGGGCGTCGCGCATATCGCAAAGAGCAAGGCGTATGCCCTCTCCGGCGGCGAGAGGCGCAGGGTGGAGATAGCCCGCGCGCTGGTCAATTCTCCGGTCTTTCTCCTACTTGACGAGCCGTTCTCCGGCATAGACCCGATAGCGGTCGCGGATATACAGGAGATAATGCTCGGGCTTAAGGATAAGGGCATCGGCATACTCGTTACCGACCATAACGTCGGCGCAACGCTCGGCATCTGCGACAGGGCGTATATAATCGATTCAGGCAAGCTCCTGAAGACCGGAACCCCGGCGGAGATTATAGAGAGTAAGCGCGTAAGAGAGGTCTATCTGGGCGAAAAGTTCAAGTTGTAAATTAGTTATCCGTTATCGGTAAAGATATTCTTTAACCGGCAACCGATAACCGATAACTGATAACCGATAACTGATAACCTTTTATGGGCTATGAACTAAAACAGGAGCTTCGTCTCACCCAGTCTCTTGTCATGACGCCGCAGTTGCAGCTTGCCATCAAGCTCCTGCAGCTCTCAAGGCTTGAGCTTGTCGAGATGGTCAGGCAGGAGGTGGAGACGAACCCGGTTGTTGAGGAGAACGGGGAGTCTTCGACAGACGCCGGGGTGGAGGAGCCTGCGCCAGCCGTAGCCGAGGAGCCGGAGATGGACTGGCAGGCGTTTCTTGAAAACCAGTCCGATCACGGCAGCGGCGGGATAGATTTCAACGTAAACGACGAGGAAAACGACCCGCTCTCCATGCTCTCCGACCCTGAAGAAGGGTTTGCCGGGCATCTGACGGCCCAGCTTGGGATGTGCGGGTTTGAGGCGGACGAGCTCGCCGTGGCCGAGTTTATCGTCGGCAACGTTGACGACGACGGTTATCTGAGGCTCGTTGATACCGACGGCCTCACTGACGGGCAGGTGGAGGACGGTGTCCTTGCGGAGATATGCAGGCATACCGGGGCGCCGGTTGAACTGGCCGGCCGCGTATTAGGCATGATACAGCGCATGGACCCGATCGGGGCCTGCTCCCGCACCCTGCGCGAATGCCTGCTCATACAGGCGATGGACATGCCTGTGCGGGATACCGTAGTCGAGGAGATTATAAAAAACCACCTTGATGCGCTCTCCAGGCGAAACTACAAGGCAATCGCAAAGGCGCTCGGCGTATCGGTTGACGAGGTCTACGACGCGGCAAAGATTATAAACCAGTCGCTCAGCCCTTCGCCCGGAAGGGGCTACGGCGGCGAGCCGGCCCATGCGGTAATCCCGGACGTCTATATCGAGAAGGTCGGCGACGACTACGTCGTTACGCTCAACGACGACGGGCTGCCGAAGCTCAAGATAAGCCCGTACTACAGACAACTGCTCAAGGGTGACGGCGCGCTTACGCCGGAGGCGCGTGGATACATACAGGATAAGCTCAAGAGCGCGCTGTGGCTCATAAAGAGCGTGCACCAGAGGCAGCGGACGATATACCGCGTCGTCGAGTGCATCGTCAGGTTTCAGAGGGGTTTTCTGGACAGGGGGCTCAAGCATTTAAAGCCCCTCGTCCTGCGCGACGTGGCAGGGGAGCTCGGGGTTCACGAATCGACGGTCAGCAGGGTGACGTCGAATAAATACGTCCAGACGCCGCGCGGCATCTTCGAGCTCAAGTACTTCTTCTCCAACTCCGTAAGCAGGGAAGACAACGGAGACCTGACCGCGGAGTATATAAAAGAGAAGGTCGCCGATGTGATAAAGGCCGAAGACCCGAAGTCGCCCCTGAGCGACATGCAGATAGTAGAAAAGCTCAAGTCGTCCGGCATCGTCGTGGCCAGGAGGACCGCCGCCAAGTACAGGGAAGACCTCGGCATACTCTCTTCGAGCAGGAGAAGGGCGGTCTACTGAGGGGGTTCTCCCCCCTTTGAAAAAGGCGCTAAAGGCGCTAAAGACATAACGTCAGCGCACACGACACAACGTTGCGCCAAAGACATAACGTTAGGCGCTAAAAGCATTACGTTAGCGCACAAGCGCACACGAGCGCACAAGGGGGGCTGGGGGGGATTTGAATCGCGCTCGGCTGCACGGCGCGACGATGAGTGGCAGGGGCTGCGCTTGTTTTTGTTGCAACGGGCCGGCGTTGCGCGGTTTTTCTTCTGTTGTTTGAAGCGTTTTAAGGAAGCTCTGATTAATTCCGTTGTCTGTCATTTCGAGGAGTGCTTTTGCGACGAGAAATCTTGTAGTCGCTTGAATTGCTTTAAGACCAAGAATGACAGGTCGGCTTAATTAATCAGAGGTTCCTTAAATGAAAATCTTTGTCATATAACTACCACGGAGGTCTAAAGATGCAGGTTACGGTAACATTCAGGCACATGGATTCATCGGATACTTTGCGGGATTACGCTGTTGAAAAGTCGGAGAGGCTGGCTAAGTATCTCTTTGAGCCGGTCGATATCCATTGGGTACTCTCGGTCGAGAAGATACGCCACATCGCCGACGTCACGGTTACCGCGAACGGTGTCGCGATAAAGGCCCAGGGCGACACCCAGGATATGTACGCCGCCATAGACGCGGCCATGGACAAGCTCGACAACCAGGTGCGCAAGCACAAAGAGAAGGTCAAGGACCACAAACCGCACTCGGACGAGCCGCAGGGCAAGCGCATCCCGAATCCCGGAGCGGAGGTTGGCGTAGGCCCGGGGCCGAGGATAGTGAAGAAGGAAAACCAGTTCGTAAAGCCCATGTCCGTGGAAGAGGCGTCAGAACAGATGAGTTTGACCGAGAACGATTTCCTCGTCTTTACGAACTCCGTCACCTCGCATATAAACGTCATCTACAGGATATCGGGCGGAGACTATGGCCTTATCGAGACGTTGACCAAGTAAGGTCTTTGACGGTTGACGCGGCGGTCCGGGCTGCTTTAGCCCTGGTCCCGTTGTGTTCTACGCCGGGTTGCGGCCTGCTGCCGCAGGCCGGGCCGCGTGGCACGCATATAGGATTGTTACTACAAACTTGCGGGATTACGGCATGAGGCTCACCGACGTCCTTGTTGAAGATAATGTCATGGTTGATATCAGGGCGCGCGCCAAGGCCGCGGCCCTCGATGAGGTGGTGGGGGAACTGGCCTTAAGGACGCCCGGTCTTGATAAGGCCCGCGCGCTTGACGCCATCCTCGAGCGGGAAAAGCTCGGCACCACCGGCATAGGCCACGGCGTGGCCGTTCCGCACGGCAAGGTAAAGGGGCTTGGCGAAATCATAGTCTGTTTCGGCAGGAGCCGCCAGGGGGTGGACTTCGAGTCCATGGACGCTCTGCCCGTGCACCTTATCTTCCTGATACTCGCGCCTGAGAATTCCGCTTCGGCGCATCTGAAGGCGCTCGCGGCGATATCTCAACTGCTTAAGGGCGCGGAGTTCAGAAACACCTTGATGAACGCGCAGGGGCGCGCCGATATATACAGGGCCATAGTCGAAGCCGAGCGCAAGGGTGTGACGCTTTAAAAAAGGGCAGGTTGTAAATGGATGGAGCGGGTTTGCCGGCAGGCGCATCGGTAATGCAGGCATGGGCCCTGCCGTCTTTCGCGCGCTCTTCCATGTCATCTGAAAACCGTCAAAGAGGTTCAAGATGGGCGTCCAGGTAAAAGTCCTCATCGAGGACGGCCAGTTAAAGATATTCGGCCTGACTCTTGTGGCCGGTGAAAAGGGGCTTGCGAGGGAGCTTGAGACCTCGCGCATCCAGAAACCCGGCCTCTTGCTTACCGGCCTTCTTGAAGAACTGCATTGCGACAGGCTGCAGATATTCGGCGCGGCCGAGATAGGATTCCTTAACAGCCTCGATAAAGACAGACTCAGGACGTCGCTTGCCGTCATTGAGAAGATCGCGGTGCCGGCCATCGTGATTACACGGGGCATAGAGCCGCCCGTTTTCCTGCTGGAGCTTTGCAGGAGAATGGCCATACCGCTCTTTACCACGCCGCTTACGTCGTCAGTCCTCATCGAGCGCATCGGCAAGTTTCTCGAAGACCGTCTTGCGCCGACGATAACGCTGCACGGGGTGCTGGTTGACGTGCTGGGCGTCGGCATACTCATCATGGGAAAGAGCGGCATCGGCAAGAGCGAGTGCGCGCTCGACCTTGTAACGCGCGGCCACAGGCTCGTTTCGGACGACGTCGTAATAGTAAAACGTCTCCCGCCGGCCTTGCTTTCCGGGACGTCGTCGGACGTGATACGTTACCACATGGAGATACGAGGGCTCGGCATAGTTAATATAAAAGATCTCTTCGGCATCACCGCCATCAGAGAAAAGAAACAGATGGACATCGTCGTCGAACTGGTAAGCTGGGAGGGCGACGGCGAATACGATAGGCTCGGTTTTGAGGAGAACACATACGACATCCTCGGCGTCGCGTTGCCGTATATGAAGGTGCCGGTCTCCTCCGGGCGAAGCGTGGCGACCATAGTAGAGGTCGCGGCAAGGAATCAGATTTTGAAGATAATGGGACACAATTCCGCCAAGGCGCTTGAGGCCGAGCTTGAACGGAAGATGGCAACGGATAAAGAAACGGGGTAGCGGTTTTTTTTCTTTTGATTAAAGTATCTATAATTCCGCCTTTTCCGGCAAAGCGAATATATTGAAGGATATCCGCCTCGTAGTCTTAAGCGGCCCGTCAGGGTCGGGCAAATCCACCGCCGTAAAGGCGCTGGAGGACATGGGTTATTTCTGCGTCGACAATATGCCCGCGGCCCTTATGCCGAAGTTCATGGAGCTTTTGAACCAGTCCAGCGAGATATCCAAGGCCGCCGCCGTTGTCGACGTGCGCGAGCGCGAATTCCTGCATGAATTTATCCCAGTGTTCATCTCCCTCAAAAAGAGCGGGTTTGCGGCGGAGCTGGTCTTTCTGGAGGCTTCCGACGACTCGCTTGTGCGAAGGTTCAGCGAGACCAGGCGGCGTCATCCGCTTGCCGCAAGCGAGAGCCCGCTCGAAGGGCTTATGCGCGAGCGCGAGCTCCTGAGCGAGGTGAAGTCGAACGCGGACAGGGTTATCGATACCACGGCCTTCAACGTCCATGAACTGAGGGCGGCCATACAGGACGCGTTTTCCTCGGCCTTGGTTAAGGAGAAGATGGCGCTTAATCTCGTATCGTTCGGGTACCGTTACGGGATACCGGTCGACGCCGATCTGGTGCTGGATATCAGGTTTCTGCCGAACCCGTACTTCGTTGCCGCGCTCAAGGCGCTCGACGGCAGGGCGGAAGACGTCAGGGGTTACGTCCTGGGTCAGGCAGGGACGACCGAGTTTCTGAGAAGGACGCGCGAGTTCCTTGAGTATCTCATCCCGTTGTATCTCAAGGAGGGCAAGTCCTATCTGACCATCGCCATAGGCTGCACCGGGGGCAGGCACCGTTCCGTCGTGATAGCGGACGCGCTTGCCGAGCGGCTTGCCTCCGGCGACGTGTCCGCGAGGGTGCGGCACAGGGACATAGGCAAGTGAGCCGTGCGGTAATCTGACGAACTGGCGCGGCGGCTGCGGCGCGCATCTCCGGCGGGCGAACGCCGGTCAGGTTGTGAAGCGTGCCTGCGGCGGCTGTTTTGAGGCGCGAATGCATCCGGAGGGAGTGATATATGATAGGCGCGGTAATCATTACACACGGAGGACTCGGCGTTGCGCTCGTGGAAGCCGCCGAGATTATTACGGGCAAGGCCGAGCGCATCCAGATGGTGACGGTGACCGGCTCCGACGCGCCTGACGGGCTGCGCGAGAGGATTGCCGCCGCCGTCAACCAGGTCAACGACGGCAAGGGCGTCGTCGTCTTCACGGATATGTTCGGAGGCACGCCGACGAACATCGCGCTCTCTTTTCTCGATGCGGGCAAGGTGGACATACTCACCGGCGTGAACCTGCCGATACTTATCAAATTCCTCGGACACAGGGCCGAGAAGACGTTGACCGAGCTTACGCTCCTGCTCAAGGAATACGGCAGGACGAGCATCGTGCTGGCCGGGGATATGCTCAAAGAGAAGTAGGACGCAGCGGACGGCGCCGTAAAGGCGTAAACGAGAACGTTATGATAATCCTTGTCAGAGTAGACGACCGTCTTTTGCACGGTCAGATTATATGCTCGTGGGTGCCGCACCTGAAGGCCGACGCCCTTATCGTCGCCTCCGACTACGCCGCCGAAGACGTCCTGACGAACCAGATAATGCAGGCGTGCTCGTGCAATGAATTGTCCGTCGTCGTGATGAAGGTCGACGACGCTGTCCGGCGCGCCAGGCTCTGCGCGCGCAACGTTAACGAGCGCGCAATCGTAATCTTAGGCGATATAAAAGACGCCCTCAGGCTTTATAACGGCGGTGTGCGGTTCACGTCCCTTAATATAGGCAACGTGCATCACGAGCGGGACGGCAGGGCGCTGACGGCTTCGGTTATATTGAACCGTGAAGACGAGGCATGCATCGGCGAGCTCGAAGCCCTCGGCATAACCATTGACATACGCGACGTGCCCGGGCGCAAGCCCGTGAGCTACAGGCATAACGGCGAGGGACGCAAAAGCGGTGTGTAGTTTGCCGATGCCATCTTTAGTTTGAGGAGTGAGTGACGGATGTCCGCTACGGTTGAGAGGAGATTTAAGATAAGGAACAAGCTCGGTCTGCACGCGAGGGCCGCCGCGCTTTTCGTGCAGGCTGCGTCGCGCTTCGACTCGGAGATATTCGTGGCCAAGAACGGTCAGGAGGTCAACGGCAAGTCGATAATGGGCATATTGATACTGGCGGCGGCCCAGGGCAGCGAGATAGTCGTGAAGGCGGACGGCAGCGACGCTGACGGCGCGTTGTCCGCGCTCGGTAATCTTATAGATGACGGGTTTGGTGAGGACTGATGGTCGACCCCAAGAAACAGGTCGTATTGATGAAGGGGATAGGCGTCTCTTCCGGCATCGTTATCGGAAAGGCCTATCTTCTTGAGCGCGGCATGCCCGAGCCGGCGCACTTCTGTTATCTGGACACGGCCGAGGTGGACAGGGAGGTGGAGCGGTTCCGGGCGGCTGTCAAGGAATCCCGCGACCAGATGCTGCGCATCAAGGCGAAGATGGAGGAGGACAAGCGCGGCAAGGAGCATATCCGTATCATCGACGCCCACCTGATGATACTCAAGGACAATATGCTCATCAACGACACCGTCAAGCTGATAAAGGGCGAGCGCGTCAACGCCGAGTGGGCGCTCACCAAGGTCCTCGAAGACCTGATGGAGTACTTCGTCAAAATGGACGATCCGTACATCAAAGAGCGCGGCTCCGATATCGAGCATATCGTAAACCGCGTCATGCTCAACCTCTCCGGCAGCAAGCACGAGTCGGTTACGGATTTAAAGACGCCCGCCATCATCGTGGCGCACGACGTCACGCCCGCCGACACCGCTCAGATGGATAAGAACATGGTGCTGAGTTTTCTCACCGACGTCGGCGGCAGGACGTCTCATTCCGCCATCACGGCCCGTTCCCTCGAAATACCCGCGGTGGTGGGTCTTGAGGATATCACGCGCAGGGCCGAGACCGGAGACACGATTATCGTGGACGGGGCGACCGGCACCGTCATAATTAATCCATCCGACTCGGTTATCGACGTCTACAGGAAGAGGCGCGAGAAGTTCGAGAGCTACGCCACCGCTCTCTTTCACTACAAGGACATGCCTTGCGAGACGGGCGACGGCAAGCGCATCAAGCTCATGGGCAATATGGAGTTGGCCGAAGAGCTCGACTCTCTGCTTGAGCACGGGGCCGAGGGCATTGGTCTCTACAGGACCGAATTCCTCTATATGAACCGCAAGGACCTGCCGTCCGAGAGCGAACAAATAAAGGCGTATAAACATATCGTCAAGAGGATGGCGCCGAACCCGGTCATCATCCGCACGCTTGACGTGGGCGCGGATAAGGTTGCCGCGGGCATGGACGGTATAAAGGAGTCTAATCCGGCCATGGGGCTTCGCGCCATAAGGTTCTGCCTCAAGAACACGGCAATATTCAAGACGCAGATAAGGGCGATACTGCGCGCAAGCGCCTTCGGCAGGATAAAGATGATGTTCCCGATGATATCCGGCGTTGAGGAACTCAGGCAGGCAAAGTCCGTGCTCGACGAGGCCAAGGCGGAGCTCAAGGCCGAGGCCCTGGCCTATGACGAGAAGATGGAGATAGGTGCGATGATAGAGGTCCCGTCGGCCGCCATCATCGCCGACCTTATCGTGCGCGAGGTGGACTTCGTCTCCATCGGAACGAACGACCTTATGCAGTATTCCCTGGCCATCGACCGCGTCAACGAGCACGTCGCGTATCTCTACGAGCCGTTCCATCCTGCGGTGCTGCGCGTTATAAAAATCGTGGCCGACGCCGCCAATAAGGCAGGCGTGAGCGTCGGCGTATGCGGCGAGATGGCCGGAGAGCCTGCATACGCCTTCATACTCGTCGGCTTCGGCGTAGACCAACTCAGTATGAACGCCACGTCGATACTGCGGGTAAAGAGGCTGATAAGGTCGATAAACTTTGCGGACGCGAAGAAGATATGCAAGACCATAACCTCCCTTGCCACGGCCACGGACGTCGAAGGTTACATAAGCGCGAAGATGCCGGATCTGTATAAAGAGGAGTTCTGACGGCCAACGCAAGGGCGTGGGCGTGGGTACCTGACGCCGGACAGGAAGCGCGGAGGCTGTTTGAGGGTTATGTTGACGCGGACATGAAGGCGCTTTCGCTAAAAACCGGTTGACATTCCCTATAAAAGATTAAATAATATGTAATTCGTGATGTGCCTGTTCATCCGTTGAGTAAGCCGGCGTCCGTCAAAGGTTTTGAGCACGCGGGACCATCCGCGTGTTTTTGTGTATAACGCAGACAGGAACGTTATAAAAAAGGAGGGTAAGAGTATAATGCCAAGGGAACATCTCTTTACGTCTGAATCCGTTACTGAAGGGCACCCGGATAAGGTTGCAGACCAGATATCTGACGCAGTGTTGGACGCTCTTCTTGCGCAGGATCCGAAGAGCAGAGTGGCGTGCGAGACGCTCGTCACCACCGGGCTTGCGCTTATAGCCGGCGAGATAACGACCAAGGCCCAGATAAATTATCAGGACGTGGTCAGGAACACCATCAAGGACATCGGTTACACCGACGCTGCGATGGGTTTCGATTACAAGACGTGCGCCGTCATGGTCACGCTCGACAGACAGTCGCCGGATATCGCCATGGGCGTTGATTCGGATTCAAAGAAGGAGCAGGGCGCTGGCGACCAGGGCCTCATGTTTGGTTACGCTTGCGACCACACACCCGAGCTTATGCCAATGCCCATCACCCTCGCGCACCGCATCACCATGAAGCTCTCCGAGGTCAGGAAGAAGAACAAGATAAAGTTCCTGCGGCCGGACGGCAAGAGCCAGGTGACGGTAAGGTACGTTAACGACAGGCCGGTTGCCGTCGATACCGTAGTCGTTTCAACCCAGCATTCTCCCGACGTGAAGTATAAGGTGCTCAGGGAAGCCGTCATAGAAGAGGTCGTCAAAAAGGTCATTCCGGCGCGTCTCCTCTCCAAAGATACGAAGTACCACATCAACCCGACAGGCCAGTTCATAGTGGGCGGTCCTCACGGCGACTGCGGCCTGACCGGCAGGAAGATCATCGTTGACACGTACGGCGGCCACGGCAGCCACGGCGGCGGCGCCTTTTCCGGCAAGGACCCTTCGAAGGTCGACAGGAGCGCGTCGTATCTCGCCAGGTATATCGCAAAGAACGTCGTCAAGTCCGGACTCGCGCGCGAGTGCGAGCTTCAGCTGGCCTATGCCATCGGAGTAGCCGACCCGGTCTCGGTTATGGTCGATACCTTCGGCACCGAGAAGATACCGGTGGAGAAGATTGAGAGCATCATCAAGCGGACGTTCCGCATGAAGCCGTCCGAGTTGATAAAGGACCTCGACCTGCTGCGTCCCATTTACAAGAATACCGCGGCCTACGGCCACTTCGGCAGGACGGGCAACGGCTTCAAGTGGGAGAATACCGACAAGGCCGCGGCCATGCGCGCGGCGGCCGGGCTTTAAGGCCGGGTTCAACGCTTCGGTTTTTGCGGCACGCGCCCTTCACGGCGGATATGGCCGGGGAAAGGGCGTGTTGTTGAATTATAACGTCTCCGTCCGTTCTCGAAAAAGGCCGCGGATGAGGGTTTGATAAAGACATCCCCGTTTTCTCGCCTCTCTTTTTTTGAGAGGCAGGAGTGGGGTATGTCTTTTTCAAGGACTAAAAAACCATGGAGGAAAGATGAACCATCACGTAAAAGACATGGCCCTGAGCGGCATGGGTAAGAAGAGAATCGACTGGGCGGAGCTGGACATGCCGGTCCTGCGCAAGGTCAAGGAGAGTTTCTCGAAGAAGAAGCCCCTTAAGGGCGTGAAGATTGCCGCGTGTCTGCATGTGACCACCGAGACGGCGAACCTCATGATAACGCTCAAGGCCGGCGGGGCCGATGTGACGCTTTGCGCATCCAATCCGCTGTCCACGCAGGACGACGTCGCCGCCTCCCTTGTAAAGGACCACAAGATACCGGTCTACGCGATAAAGGGCGAGGACAACAAGACCTACTATAAGCACCTCAACGCCACGCTCGACGTCAAGCCGAACGTCACCATGGACGACGGCGCCGACCTCGTCTCGCTCCTGCATACGGACAGAAAGAGCCTGGTCTCCGGCGTCATCGGCTCCACCGAAGAGACGACGACCGGCGTTATAAGGCTCAGAAGCCTCGCGGCAAGCGGCATCCTGAAGTTCCCTGTCATCGCGGTCAACGACGCGTGCACCAAGCACTTCTTCGACAACCGTTACGGCACCGGCCAGTCCACGCTTGACGGTATCCTGCGCGCCACCAACAGGCTTCTGGCAGGCTCCGTCTTTGTCGTCTGCGGCTACGGCTGGTGCGGCAAGGGCCTGGCCATGAGGGCGCGCGGCATGGGTTCGAACGTGGTTGTTACCGAGATAGACCCGTTAAAGGCCCTTGAGGCGGTCATGGACGGCTATCGCGTCATGCCTATCGCCGATGCCGCAAAGATAGGCGACTTCTTCTGCACGGTCACCGGCAACCTTAACGTCATCAGGAAGGACCACTTCGCAAAGATGAAGGACGGCGCGATAGTCAGCAACTCCGGGCACTTCAACGTGGAACTTGACCTTGTAGGCCTTCAGTCCATAGCCACCGGCAGGAAGGTCGTGCGCGATTACGTTGAGGAGTATACGCTCAGGAACGGCAATCACGTCTGTGTCCTCGGCGAGGGCAGGCTCATAAACCTTGCATCGGCCGAGGGGCACCCGGCGAGCGTCATGGACATGAGCTTCGCCAATCAGGCGCTTGGCGCGGACTTCCTCGTCAAGAAGCATAAGAGCCTTGAGAAGAAGGTGTATACGGTACCCGAGGAGATAGACAGGGAGATAGCAAGACTCAAGCTCTCCGCCCTGGGCATGAAGATAGACACGCTTACTCCCGAGCAGAAGAAGTACCTGGCTTCATGGGAGCACGGGACGTAAATCGCCCAACTTGAGTTCGTCTGCATAATGGAAAAGAGAGGGCGGGGTAGACCCCGTCCTCTCTTTTTTTATCAGCATGTATAGCCGGATAAGCCGACGTCAAGCCTGCGCGGTCTATTTAAGTATATTGACGTCCGCGCCCTGAAGTTCGCCATTTTCAGTCAGTATGTCGTACTCGGCGTCCTGCCGTCTGGCGTCCCTGATGACGCCGTGCGCCATGGTGTCCACGTTAGTCCTGAGGCGGGCGCAGTCATCCGCCTGCATTTCGATTATGGCCATCTTGATCTTCATGACCGCACGGGTGGCTATATCCTTGTGTCCGGCATGGTGCATGTTCAGCGCATCTATGAAGTGCCCCCATTTCAGGCGCAGCCTTTCAGGTGCCAATTCCGAGTCCGGCCATCTCGGCACATGAGAATTTATCTTTAAATCGACTATAACCCTGTTTGGGACGCACCCGTATTCGTTCACCCGTTCCTTATATCGCCATGTTATCTCCCATGGGGCGTCGAGGACTTTGTCCTGAAGCATGCTGATCAGCTGGCTGCTCAGCTCCTCGTAGGTGGTGCCGTTAATCTCATAGTCGTTCCTTTGCGGCTCCATCGAGAGGGCCGGGGCATGTGGCATGAGCAAGATGGATGCGGCGAGCCCCGCTATAAAGACGCGAAGTTTTTTCATGGACAAGCCTCCCCGGCGCGAAGTGTTGTTTGATGCGCGGACAAACCCGCTCGCAAAACGCCGCGTGTGCGCCGTGAGGCGCATAATGCGATTACAATGGGTCGATTTTTAAATTATATGGAAGAATCCGTATGGAGTCAAGAACGGAAAAGCGCGTCCATGGCGTGATTGACGGGTTATTTCTTCGTCATGACGAAGACGCCGTCCCAGTCCTGCGCCAGGGTATCGTCGTCGCGCAGGTGCGCGACCCTTGAGAGGAATATCCTCGAAGGGCCGTCGTCGGGTCTCAACGCAAGCGCCTGGTTGAAGAAATCCTCGGCCATGGTCCATAGCTTCTGTCTGTACGCCGTAAGCCCCTGTTCAAAGAGGCTTGCCACCTTGAGCGAGGCTGAGTCCGTCCTGTAGCCCATCAGCTCGAATATCTGGATGGGATGGTCTTTGCCTTTCACGCGGACATAGTCGAGCTCGCGCAGGACGAATTCGTCCCTGACGTCGAGACAGGTATACTTGGGCACGATGATGTGCGTGCCGTATTCCTTGTTGAGGCCCTCGAGGCGCGAGCCGAGGTTGACGGTGTCACCCATGACCGTGTAGTCGAAGCGCATGGATGAGCCCATGTTGCCGACGATGGCCTTGCCCGTCGAAAGGCCTATGCCGATGTCGAACTTCTTTATCCCGAAGCCCTCCCATACGTCTTTTATCTCGTGGAGTTTCTTCAGCATGTCGAGCGCGGTCCTGCACGCTATGCGCGGATGGTCGGGTTGGTCGAGGGGCGCGTTCCAGAAGGCCATTATCGCGTCGCCCATGTATTTGTCTATCGTCCCGTCGTTCTTCATGACGAGGTCGGTCATCGGCGTAAGGTAGCCGTTTATCAGTTTGACGAGTTCCACCGGTTTCAGCCCTTCGGAGATGTTTGTAAACCCGCGTATGTCGGAGAAGAGGACGGTTATGCGCCTTTCTTCTCCGCCCAGGGTGAGGAGGTCGGGGTTTTTTATCAGCTGGTTGACGAGGGCCGGGGAGACGTACTGCGAGAATGCGCCGCGCAGCTCGCGTTTTTTCTTCTCTTCGGTCATGAACTGAAAGGTGGTCACGACGGCAGAGACCAGGACCATGCTGAAGACGGGGTAGACCTCGGCCGTCCAGATGCGCCAGTAGTTGAAGACGGCCCCGTTCACCGTGATGAAGACCATGATGACGGCGATGGTAAGGAGCGTGGCGTAGACCGGGCGCATCCTCGGTATGGCCGCGGCCAGCAATATGCCGGTGAGCAGTATCACGAGCGTATCTAAGGCCACTACCCAGTCGGGCCTCGATATGTAGTCCGAGTGCAGTATGTTGTCGATGATATTTGCGTGGACCTCCACGCCGGGGAAGGTGGCTGAGAACGGCGTGGCGCGCATATCGTATATGCCGGTCGCCGTTGCGCCGACCAGGACTATCTTGCCTTTGAGGTTCTCCTCCGGCACGGCGTTACCGATAATGTCGACGATTGAATAGCGAGGGAAGGTCTTGCCCGGGCCGCGGTAGTTGATGGTGAGGTTGCCGTGCTCGTTTGTCGGGATGGTAAGTTTGCCGGTCTGGATGGAGTCCACGCCGTAGCTTGCCACGTTGAGTATCAGCGGGGCGCCGCCCAGATACGCGCGCACCGCCGAGAGAGAGAGGTGCGGGTATACGGTGTCTTCGTATTTTATGGCGAGCGGCGCCCATCTCACCACGCCGTCGTCGTCAGGCACGATGTTGAAAAAACCGTAGTTGAGCGCGGCCTCGGCAATGGCCGGGAGGTTCTCCTTGGCGCCCGCGGCCGTCATGTAGTCAGGCTCGACCTCGCTCTCGTCTATGGGGCGCACCATGTTGAAGGCGGAGTTCGTGAAGTAGCCTTCGCCCTGGCTAAGGCCGCCCTCAAAGTCTATCTCGTTCTTGGAGAGGAAGAAGTAGTATCCGAGGATGGCCGCCTCGTTGTCTCTGAGCGCGGCCTCCAGATTGGCGTCGTTGTCAGCCTTCTTTTCAAGGGTCTTGAGCGTCGAGTAGACCCTGGCGTCTGCCCTGAACCGTCTCTTAAGCTCTCTGATGGCGCTTATGCCGGAAGACTCGTCCTCATAAGGGAAGACGATATCAAAGGCCACTACGGAGGCGCCTTTGCTCTTAAGGCTCGTCAGTAGTTCGGCTATGCGCGTGCGTGGCCACGGCCAGCGGCCGTAAGCGTTGAGGCTCTTTTCGTCTATCGCGGCGATGACGACCTCTTTGCCGGGCGCGATGCGCCCTCTGGCGAAGAAGTGAAGGTCGTATGCCTTCAATTCCATCAACTGGAAGAACGGGACGCCGGTCCAGTAGATGACGATGCCGAAGAAGGTTGCAATGAGGCCGAGTTTCCAACCTGTGGGGGTGATAATCTTTTTAAGCAGGCGCATAGGCTGGCCGGGCTGGGAGCGTTCGGGTTCGGGGAGGACGCCGGGCAAGGCGTCAGGTCATCTGCCGGACGCCTTACCAACGGCGTTGTACATATTCAGCACCTTCTGCGTGATATCGATGGAATCGGGCGCGTAGACGGCCTGACGCTTGTCCATGACGAGTGTGTATTTGCCGTCTTCGGCGGCTTTTTTGACTACGGTGACTATCTCCGCGATGTTCCTGGAGTGCAATTCCATCCCTTTTTTCTGAAGGTCTTCATTGGTGTCGTCGCGAAGGCGCTTTAAATCGCGGGCCTCTTTTGACAATTTGTCCTCGCGTTCGGCGCGTTGCTGGGGGCTGAGACCTTCTCTTGATTTAAGGTATTCGTTCTCAAGGAGTCTCAAGGAGTCTTCTTTCGCGGAGACGACCTTTGAGCGGGCCTCGACCTCTTTGGAAAAGGCCTCTTTTGCGGCGAGACCCGCGTCTGATTCCGTCTCAATCTTCTGTATGTCAACGACCGCTATCCGGGTTTCGGCTGCGAAGGCAAGAGTTATGGATGCGAGGAATATCGAAGCTGAGAGCGCGCAGGCTATATATTTGCGCATTAGAGCCTCCGGGTGGAGAAGGTTTTAACTCACTTCTAACTTAGCATAGAAGCAACGGGCATGTCAACCGGCGTTGCGTATGGGGTAATGTATCTTATTTTGTGTCAGTAAAAGAAAAGGGGTATCTTTATAGCGGTTCCGCAACCAACTATAAGGAGATACCCCTATGGCCCAGAGAGCCACGATTGAGAATTTCTCACAAGCTGCGCGGATAGTCAAGGA
>JACRNO010000059.1 GCA_016234855.1 Deltaproteobacteria bacterium
AAGACGACGAACCAGACCTATGGGAGTCTTCAGCGACAAAACCAGCATCGAAAGAATACTATTCGCGGTATTTACTTACGAAAACAAGAAACAAGGAACCGCTACCCTTTTCTCACTGACACAAAATTCTTGACGTTACCTGCGTATGGGTGTTGTCCGGTCTTTCTTCCGGCGCGTCCGGCTGACGTGATATCAAGCCGGTCTTGCGCCATATCGGACTAATGTGGTCTGACGTATGGTTCAGTCGTTATCTTTCAGCCGAATATGCGTGATTATCTCCTGAAATCCGTGCGTTCCCGGCGGCGTAAGCTGACACCTAAGACTCGTTTAAGTCCATGTTTATGAAGGAAAAATCCCTTGACACCCTTTATTTAAATTGATAGGATGGCATAAATTTAAATGGCATCGGGAGATAGTTTGACAGGCGACGGTAACACGGCCGTGGAGGCCTGCGTTCACCTCCGCGGCTTTTTTCGTTCTACATGATAGTCCCATAAAAAGAAGGAGGCACAGGTCATGGCAAAAGGCACGGTCAAGTGGTTCAACGACACAAAGGGGTTTGGCTTCATCCAGCAGGAGTCCGGAGAGGACGTATTCGTCCACTACACGGCCATATCCGGCGATGGATTCAAGTCTCTCAAGGAAGGCCAGGAAGTTGAGTTCGAGGTCACTCAGGGGCCCAAGGGTCCGCAGGCCTCCAACGTTCAAAAGGTTTAATAGTTAATTATACTGCATCCAGAGAGCTCATTGATATGCTATAGCCGCCAGCGCGGCTATGTATCCGTATAATTGATGAGCACACCATGAAGCTATAAAAGTAAATCCGGACAAAACCCCCTCAACCGTCAACTCGACCCGGTTGAGGGGGTTTTTTATTGCGGCCCGGTTCTTTTTGGGTTATAGCGCCAGCCCGTCTGGGCGTTGTAATTCTCTTGCGCATCTGTTATTATGAGTATAGAATAAAATTGAAACATTTTGCCCTTGTGTGGCCGGGTTTTCGCGGCAAATAAGCCTTATTCCACCGTTGCAGGGAGGAGTTTTGGACCTCGTTCGATACCTGGCCGATAAGGTCGATATCATAAATGACGCTCTTGCCGAGCGGCTTGTAAAAGAAGGGGAATTCCCGGAGAGCCTCCATAAGGCCATGCACTACAGCCTTTTTGCGGGCGGCAAACGTCTCCGTCCGGTGCTGGCCCTGGCCGCGTGCGAGGCGGTGGGAGGCGGTTTTGAAGCAGCGCTTGACGCCGCATGCGCCCTTGAATGCATCCATACCTATTCGCTCATACACGACGACCTGCCCGCCCTTGACAACGACTCGCTCAGGCGCGGCAGGCCGACGAGCCATATCGTCTTCGGCGAGGCCGTGGCCATAATGGCGGGAGACGCCCTGTTGACCGTTGCCTTCGATATCATGGGCAGGGCGCAGGGCGCCGATGCGGCAAGGGTCTTGAAGGCCCTTTCCGAGATTGCGTCCGCGGCCGGGTCCACGGGTATGATAGGCGGTCAGGTCGTCGATATAGAGTCCGAGGGACATTCGGTTGATTTCCCGATACTTGAGTATATTCACATACATAAGACCGGGAAGCTCATACTGGCCTCGGTGCGTTCCGGCGCCATCATGGCCGGGGCCAATGACGCCCAACTGGCCTGCATGACGCGCTTCGGCGAGGCTGCGGGCCTGGCTTTTCAGATTGCCGACGATATACTCGACGTCGAGGGGTCTTCGGAAGACCTCGGCAAGGCGACCGGCGGGGACGCTAAGAAGGGCAAGGCGACCTACCCCGCGCTCATAGGGATTGTGGAGTCGAGGAGGAGGGCCGCGGAGCTTGTCGAGCGCGCGGTCGAGGCCCTTGACGGTTTCGGCGAGCGGGCAGAGCCGCTGCGCGCCATTGCGCGTTATGTGGTCTCAAGGAAGAAGTAAATGAGTTATCCGTTGTCAGTTATCAGTTATCAGGAAAGGTAAAAACACATTAAAGGAAGCTCTGATTAATTCCACTGAGGTTGTTATTCTTCGCTACGCTCGAAATGACAATTCGACTGATTAATCAGAGGTTGCTTAACGGTTAAGGAATATCTTTACTGAAAAACGATAACCGTCCACTGATAACCTATATACCGCATCAGGCGAATAAGCGTGATTAAAACCCTTTTGGAAGACATCGACTCTCCGGCGGACCTTAAAAGGCTCCGGCCGGATGAGCTTACGCGGGTGGCTTCGGAAATCCGACGGCGCATCATCGAGACCGTCTCTGTAACGGGCGGACATCTTGCCTCGTCGCTCGGCGCGGTCGAGCTTGCCATAGCCCTCCATTACATATTCAACGCCCCTATGGACAGGATAATCTGGGACGTCGGTCATCAGGCATACGCGCACAAGATATTGACCGGCAGGAGAAAGGAGTTCGGGACGCTGCGCCAGGCGGGCGGCGTCAGCGGTTTTCCCCGCCCGGCCGAGAGCGTCTATGACGCCTTTGGCGTGGGCCATTCGTCCACGTCCATCTCGGCCGCGCTAGGCATGGCCTCGGGCCGCGACCTGGCCGGGGCGTCGAACCGCGTCATAGCCGTCATAGGCGACGGCTCGCTCACGGCAGGACTCGCCTTTGAGGGGCTCAATCAGGCTGGGCACCTGAAAAAGGACGTCATCGTCGTGCTCAACGACAACGAGATGTCCATATCGAAGAACGTCGGCGCGCTGTCCGCTTTTTTGAGCAGGAAGGTCACGGGCCGCTACGCCATAATGCTGAAGAAGGAGATAGAGTCCTTCATAAGCTCCATCCCGCGCATCGGCGGCAGGATAATGAACATCGCAAAGAAGGCCGAGGACGCGATGATAACCTTTTTTACCCCGGGCATGCTCTTCGAGGGGCTGGGGTTTCATTATATCGGCCCGGTTGACGGACACGACATAGACGCGCTCTTGAACGCGTTTACGGCAATCGGCGAGTTGAACGGGCCGGTGCTTCTGCACGTCCTTACCAAGAAGGGCAAGGGCTATCCACCGGCTGAGGAAGACCCGGCGGCCTTTCATGGCCCGGGGCCTTTTGTCGTGGAGACGGGCAAGGCGAAAAAGCCTTCGCCGGTTTCTTATACCAACGTCTTTTCAGGCGCGCTCGTGGAGATAGCCGAGCGGGACAGGCGGGTCGTGGCCATAACCGCGGCCATGCCCGAAGGCACGGGGCTGTCCACCTTTGCCGAGCGGTTCCCTGAGAGGTTCTTTGACGTGGGCATTGCCGAGCAGCACGCGCTCGTATTCGCCGCAGGTCTCGCAAAGGAGGGGTTCGTCCCTGTCACGGCCATCTATTCGACCTTCCTTCAGAGGGCGTACGACGAGGTCTTCCATGACGTATGCCTTCAGAATCTACCCGTCATCCTCGCGCTCGACAGGGCAGGGCTCGTCGGTCAGGACGGCGCCACGCACCACGGGCTTTTCGATATCGCCTATCTCAGGCATATCCCGAATATGTCGGTCGCAGCTCCAAAGGACGAGGCCGAGCTTCGCCAGTTGCTTTACTCGGCGGTGCAGTACCGCCGCCCCATAGCCATACGTTACCCAAGGGGCAGTTGCACAGGCATTGATATCACCGCGCCGCTTAAGGAGATACCGTTCGGCTCTTCCGAAATCTTGAGACAGGGCGCTGATGCGGTCATACTCGCCATCGGGACCATGGTCGCACCGGCTATCGAGGCGGCCGAGGCGCTTGAAAGGAAGGGCATTCGCGCAGGGGTCGTCAACTGCCGCTTCATCAAGCCGCTTGACGAGGCGCTTATATTGAGAGAAGCGGGCCGGACCGGCGCGGTCATAACCGTTGAGGAGCACGCCCTTGCCGGAGGCTTCGGCAGCGCGGTGGCCGAGCTTCTGGCCGATAACGGGATCTCGGTCCCGATAAGGCGCCTTGGCGTGCCGGACGAGTTCATAGAGCACGGTACTCAAGAGGAGCAGCGTGCAATGCTCGGTCTTACTGCCGCAGGGATAGAGGCGGCCGTGTCAGCCATGGTGGCCACGGCGGGTAAGTCCGGTGTAAAGGCGTCATGAGCAGAGCATGTCTTCTTGTTATTGCGAGGAGCGGTTTCTTGCGACGAAGCAATCTCTTGTTACTTGAGTTGCCCAAGAACTAAATTGAGACCCCTGAAAAACCCTTCTTTTGGACGAGATTGCTTCCCCTTCACTTTGTTCAGGGCTTCGGCTCACACGCTTGCAATGACGAACCAAGAAATTAATCAGAGGTTCCTTAATGTATTGTTTCGTAATGATCTACGGGTAGGCCCGCTTGACGTCCGATAAAAAGAAAGCCGCAGCCCGCGCCGCTGAGCCGAGTGCGCGTAAGCCGAAGGTCATAAAACTCCGGCTCGACGTCCTGCTCGTCGAACGCGGGCTGGCGCCGACGCGCACAAAGGCGCAGGCCATGATCATGGCCGGAAGCGTTGCGGTTGACGGAGAGCTTGCGGACAAGCCGGGCAGGGAGGTAAAGGCGGACTGTGTCTTGACCTTAAAGGACGCCTTGCCTTTTGTAAGCCGGGGCGGGGTCAAGCTCGCAGGCGCGCTCGACTCCTTCGGCCTCGGGGTAGAAGGGCTCGTCATGATGGACGTCGGCTCTTCCACCGGCGGGTTTACCGACTGCCTCCTTAAAAGGGGCGCGCTCCACGTTTACGCGATAGACGTTGGCAAGGGGCTTATAGACGTAAACCTGCGCACGGATGCTCGCGTGACGCTCCTTGAAGGCCGGAATATCAGGTATATGGAGACGGCCGAGGTGGGCGGCCTCGTTGACGGGGCCGTCATAGACGTATCCTTTATCTCCCTTGAAAAGGTCTTGCGGCATCGTGAAAGATCCTGAAAAACACCGCGCGGTGGTCGAGCGCATAACCGGGTTTGCAGCGGGTCTGGGGCTGGAGCCGGCCGGTTCGGTCGAGTCGCCCATAACCGGCGCAAAGGGCAACAGGGAGTTCTGGTCGCTCTTTCATAAGGTTTGAAAAGATTTTGCTTTCAATTACGGCTTCGGATATAATTTTTGCCTTGTCAACAAGGCGCCGCACGGGACAATACTGACAGGAGTATCGGTCAATGTATGAGATAACCGAAAAAAAAGAGCTTGCGCACACGGTCTACTACTTCAAGATCAAGGCGCCGCTTATAGCCAGGAAACGCCGGGCCGGGCAGTTTGTAGTGCTGCGCCTGAACGAGGCCGGGGAGAGGATACCGCTGACCATAGTCGACTCTGACGAGAAGGCCGGCACCATCAGCATCATAGTCCAGGAGGTCGGTAAGACGACCGCCATGCTCGGGGACATGGGCGTGGGAGACTCCATACTCGACGTTGTGGGGCCGCTGGGCAAGCCCACTCACATAGAGGCATTCGGCACGGTGGTCTGCGTTGGCGGCGGCATAGGCGTCGCGCCGGTACTGCCGATTGCCAGGGCCATGAAGGCCGCGGGCAACAAGGTCGTCTCGATTATCGGCGCGCGCACGAAGAGTCTGCTCATACTCGAAAGAGAGATGCGCGAGACGAGCGACGAGTTGCATATCACCACGGACGACGGCAGCTACGGTCATCACGGCTTTGTAACGCAGGTCTTGCAGAAGTTCATCGACGACGGCAGAAAGCTAGGCTGCGTCGTGGGCATAGGCCCTGTGCCAATGATGAGGGCGGTCGCTGGCGTTACCAAGCCGCACGGCATATTCACCGTCGTGAGCCTCAACCCCATCATGGTGGACGGCACGGGCATGTGCGGGGCCTGCCGCGTCACGGTCGGCGGAAAGAACCAGTTTGTCTGCGTCGACGGCCCGGAGTTTAACGGCGCGGAGGTGGACTTTAACGAGCTCATCATGCGCAACCGTAGTTATCAGAAGGAAGAGAAGACGGCCATGGAGGCCTTCACTTACCACGAAGGCGCGAAGTGCTACGAGAAGTGACGCCGGTCCTGTAACAACTATAAGGGTAATGGGAAGATGGACCCGAAAGAGACGAAAGAGCGTATGAAGCTGCCGAGGCAGAAGATGCCGGAGCAGGAGCCGATGGAGCGGGTGAAAAACTTTTTCGAGGTGCCGTTGGGCCTGACGCCCGAACAGGCGATGGAAGAGGCCAGGCGCTGCATCCAGTGCAAGAACCCCCTTTGCGTCGGCGGCTGTCCCGTCAATATTGACATACCGTGGTTTGTGCGCCTTATTGCCGAGGGTGACTTCGTAGAGGCGGCGCGTAAGATTAAAGAGACGAACGGTCTTCCGTCCGTCTGCGGCAGGGTCTGTCCGCAGGAAGACCAGTGCGAGAAGGTATGCATCGTCGGCAGGAAGGGCGAGCCGGTTTCCATAGGCAGGCTTGAGCGTTTCGCTGCCGACTACGAGCGCGAGCACAGCGAGATATCCATACCTGAGATTCCGCGCGCGAGCGGCAGAAAGATAGCCGTTGTTGGCGGCGGGCCTGCCGGGCTTACCGTTGCCGGAGACCTTGTCAAGAAGGGGCATAAGGTCACGGTATTCGAGGCCCTGCATACCGCCGGAGGCGTGCTCGTATACGGCATACCGGAGTTCAGGCTCCCGAAAAAGATTGTAGAGTCAGAGGTCGAGTACCTGAAGCGCATGGGCGTTGATATAGTCCTCAACGCTGTCATAGGCAAACTGGAGACCATAGACGAGCTTCTGGCGAACGGCTATGACGCCGTCTTCGTCGGCACTGGCGCGGGGCTGCCGAACTTCATGAACATACCTGGCGAGAACCTTATCGGCGTATATTCGGCGAACGAATATCTGACGCGCGTCAACCTGATGAAGTCGTATAAGTTCCCTGAGTTCGACACACCGGTCATACGCGGCAGACGGGTCGTCGTCATAGGCGGCGGCAACACGGCCATGGATTCGGCAAGGACGGCTTTAAGGCTCAGCCCGGACGAGGTCTCCATAGTATACCGCCGTTCGCGCGAGGAGCTTCCGGCCAGGGCCGAAGAGGTGCATCACGGCGAGGAGGAGGGGCTTAAATTCAAGCTCCTCACCAACCCCCTGCGGTTCATAGGCGATCCGGAAGGCAGGCTCAAGGCCGTCGAGTGCGTCAGGATGGAGCTTGGCGAGCCTGATGATTCCGGCAGGCGCAGGCCCGTCGAGGTCAAGGGTTCCGAGTTCTGTATAGAGGCGGACGTGGCGATTATAGCCATCGGCAACGGCGCAAACCCGCTCATCCCTCAGACTACGCTCGATATAAAGTTGAATAAATGGGGTAACATAACGATAGACCAGGATACCGGCAGGACCTCGAAGAAGGGCGTATTCTCCGGCGGGGATATCGTCCGCGGCGGAGCGACCGTCATCCTTGCGATGGGCGACGGCAGGCGCGCAGCCAACTCCATTGACGAGTATCTGAAGACCGGGGTCTGGTAATGCTTGATGAATAGGAAGGTATGTGACAACGTCTAAACCCGTAAAAATCCTTTTCGTATGCGTCGGCAACACCTGCCGCAGCCAGATGGCCGAGGGGTTCGCAAGGGCGCACGCAAAGGGCAGGGTGGAAGTCCGCAGCGCAGGCACGTCCTCCATGGGCTACGTCAACGCCGATACCGTCGAGGCCATGGCAGAGGTTGGGGTGGACATCACGACTCAGACATCCAAACAGCTCAAGGACGAGGCCCTTGACTGGGCTGACGTGGTCGTCACGCTCGGGTGTTGTTCCGCGGATAATCTCTGTCCCGTCACCTTCAAGGGCGCAAAGCTCGACTGGCAGATAGAAGACCCTCTTGGCAGGCCGCCCGTTGTTATCCGCCGCGTGCGCGACGATATAGAAAGACGGGTCAAGGCGTTGATAGCAGAGTTGACAGGGGCGTAAGGTCTCTTGTTCGGCCCTTTGCGCCCAAAAGCATGTCCCCGTGCGTGTCTGACGGGGAACCGGATTCCCGCTAAAAACACGCGGGAATGACGTATATCTGTAGCTCAGGCCTTCAGGCCTGATACTGCGCGTCCAGCGCCCGTTATTCAGGGCTAAAGCCCTGAGCTACACAAGACGACGTCTGTGTAGTCCAGACCGGCAGGTCTGAGTCTTCGCAAATAGGCCGGAATAACCGGTTACTGATTTTTCAGGGCTTCCTTCGCGCATACCGCCCGTCCGCCAGATAAGCCACGCGACATAACCGATTGACACGACAACCGCCCTTGCCATACGCAGGGGACTGATGGGGATTACGAATGCTCAACCACGGCAATTCCATACTCGTTGTGGACGACGAGCCGGATATCCTGACCCTTCTCGAGTATAACCTCAAGAAGGCCGGGTACCGGGTCTTGCTGGCCAAGGACGGGCCGGAGGCGATAGAGCTTGCCGTCGCGCGAGTGCCCTCGCTTGTGCTCCTCGATATCATGCTCCCTGACATGGAAGGCACCGAGGTCTTGAAGCGCCTCAAGGAGAGCAAGTCAACGCGCGCCATCCCGGTAATCATGCTTACGGCAAAGGGCGAGGAGATAGACAGGATTGTCGGTTTTGAATTGGGCGCCGAGGATTACATCACAAAGCCGTTCAGTCCGCGCGAGCTCCTCCTGCGCGTTCGCGCCGTCCTGAACAGGGTGACGGACGCGGGCCGGCAGCCGGATGCCGCTTCGTCCGGCGATGCCGTGACCTTCCGAGAGCTGTCCCTGGACCTTTCAAGGCACAGGGTGATGGTATCCGGCGTTGTGGTGGCCCTCTCGTCGACCGAGTTCAAGCTCTTGAAGGAGCTTCTGGCCGCCAGGGGCAGGGTGCTCTCGAGAGACGCCATACTTGACCGCGCATGGGGCAGGGATTGTTTTGTCACGCCGCGCACCGTGGATACGCACGTAAGGCGGCTTCGCGCCAAGCTCGGCCCGGCCGGCGAATATATAGAGACGATACGCGGCACAGGCTACAGATTCAAGGAAGATTGAGAGAGACGGTATGCCGGAGAAGAACGTAATACTTGAGACCATCGCCAGGGAGATGCAGACCGGCGTCCTTGCCCTTGACAAAGAGGGGCGCGCCCTATATGCGAACCCGTTTCTCCTGCGCTCCTTTCCGGTCAAGGGCGGGGTTGAGGGCGCGCCCGTGGGCGCCATCGTCAAGAACGAGACTCTCTTGAAGACCATAGACGGTTTTATAAGGCTCCGCGGCGGCAGCTCGCAGGAGATAGAGATATCCGAGTCCGGCAGGTTCTTCAATGCGCGGATAGTCCCGCTCGCGGACAAGGCCGAGTTCAGCATCCTCGTCTTTCTTCAGGATATCACCGAAGAAAAGCGGGTGGAGACGATAAAGAAGGACTTCGTCGCCAACGTCTCGCATGAGTTGCGCACCCCGCTTGCGAGCATAAAGGGTTACTCCGAGACGCTCCTTGACGGCGGCATGGACGACGCCGGGACGCAGAGGGAGTTCCTCCGCGTCATAGACAGACATGCCACGCGCATGTCCAGGCTCATAGACGACCTGCTGATATTGTCGAGGCTCGAATCCCATCAGATGCCTATCGTCTTTGCGCCGGTTGACCTCAAGGAGCTTATCCTCGCAACCTCTTCCGGTTTCAGGATGCAGTCGCAGGACAAGGGCATCAAGATAACCGCCAGCATCCCGGATAACCTCCCTAAGGTCTCCGGCGACAGGGACAGGCTCGAGCAGGTGATGGTGAACCTCCTTGATAACGCTATCAAGTATACGACCTCCGGCGGCAGCGTCACGGTCACTGCGGCCCTGGCAGGCGACGGTTATGTGCGGGCTGACGTGGCGGACACCGGTATCGGCATACCGGCGGAGGACATCCCGCGCATATTCGAGCGGTTCTACAGGGTAGATAAGGCGCGCAGCCGCGAGCGCGGCGGCACGGGCCTCGGCCTTGCCATCGTAAAGCACATCATAAGCGCGCAT
>JACRNO010000060.1 GCA_016234855.1 Deltaproteobacteria bacterium
CTATGACGGCCTCCGCCTTCGGCTCTTCAAGCACAGGCGGAGGCGCCGGCGTGACAACAGCCTCCGCCTTCGGCTCGACAATCACCGGCTCAGGCTCGACAAGCCTGGCAACCACCCACAGCCTTACGTTATTGTCCCCGCCGCCCGATGCAATGGTCCGTCCGTCAGGGCTGAAGGCGACGGAGTTGACATTGTCCGAATGTCCAGAGAGGGTGTTGATGGTGTGTCCCGTAACGACGTCCCTTATAACGATGGTATCGCCGCCGCTTCCCAGCGCAATGGTCGAGGCGTCAGGGCTGAAGGCCACGGAGCGGACTTCGCCTGAATTGCCGGGGAGCTTCCTTATCTTGCCCCCTGTTGCCCCATCCCAGATGATAACGGTATTGTCATAGCTTCCCGACGCGAGCAACTTGCCGTCAAAGCTGTAGTCAAGCGACAGGACGGAGCCAAAATGGCCTTTAAGCTCCTTTATCCATTTGCCCGTGGCAAAGTCCCAGAGATGGATTGAGCCGTTCTCACACCCTGTGGCGATGGTCTTGCCGTCGGGGTTGAAGGCTGCCGACCAGACCGGAATATTATGGTACAGAGACCTGGTGCGGCCCGTGGCGACATTCAAAAGTTTAACGGTGCCGTCGGAACTCGCGGATGCAAGCTCCGAGCCGTCAGGGCTGAAGGCCACTGACCATACAGCGGCCCAATGGTCGGTGTATATCTTTCTGACGCTCCACGTGGCAACGTCCCATATCGTGGTCTTCTTGTCCTCGCTTCCCGCGGCAAGCATGGCGCCGTCAGGGCTGAAGGCGAGAGACCAGACCGTGCCGTAATTCCTCGGCAGCGTCCTCAGCTTGGAGCCGGTGGCAATATCCCAGATGATGATATAACCGTCCCAGCTCCCTGATGCAAGCGTCTTTCCGTCAGGGCTGAAGGCAACCGAGCGGACATAGTTCGTATGACCTATGAGCGGAGTGGATACAATCACCTCAGGCGCCCTGATCGGCAGGTATAAGGCGCTGGTCTCGTTGGTGCCTGACAATCCTGCGCTGATGTCTATCGTCGTCTGTGCGGGTACAATCACCTCCGGCGCCTTAATCGGCGCAGATATGAGGCTGCTCTCATTGGTATTCGACAATCCGGCGCTGATATCTATCGTCGCCTGTTCAACACATACTGCATTGGATGCAAATACCAGAGAGGCAATAAACAGAACGAGAGCGAAAAGATTTTTTTGCATATAACCCCGACCAACCGCTAAGCACAACCGAGTCCAGCAGATACCGTCTTGACGCCATGATGACAAGTCAGGATTTGAGAGCCTTGCAATAAACCAACCCGGCCTATGCCCGCCGAAGACCCCAGCAACTCGCCTCTCCGAACAACCATTGTTTAGCAGCAACTCTGCCTTAGATTATCCCGCAACGGACGGTTTTGTCAAATCTCAAATTCATTGTCATCCACGCTCCGGCCTGCGGCATCCGGCGCTAAAGGGCCTACCTCGCCGCGCCGTCCTTTCCCCTTATCTTCTCCAACCTTTTCAGCACCTCAACGGCCTTCGCCCTGTAGTCGAGCGCGTTCGCGTTACCCGGCTCAAGCTCAAGGGCCTTGTCCCACTCCTTTATGGCAAGGCCCATCTCCTCGGCCTCGAAATACTCCGTGCCTTTTTTCATGTATCCGCCGAAGGCCTCCTTCTTCTCCTTGTGCGCCCTGGAGAGGAGTTCGCGGGCGTCCTTGTAATCAGGGGCGTACCTTACCACAAGGTCCAGCTCTTCAACGGCCTTGAGGTACGCGCCTTTGCTCAGCGCGGCCCTGCCTTGCTTATAGTGCTCCGCAGGGTCAAACCCGTCGGCCTTGCCTCCATTGTCAAACTTCAGCCTCTCGAGAAGCATCGGCGTCTTCTGTTTGGCGACCTTGTTCGACGGGTCGTATTCGAGCGCAAGCTCGTAATAGGTCAGCGCCTTCCGGTCCAGTCCTGCCTTCTCGTAACGCAGCCCTATCTCAACAAACCCGCGCGAGACGCCGGAGGCAAGCGCGTCTATATCATTGAGCAGCCTCCTTGCCGCGCGGTAATCGGCGCTCGCCTTCGGCACGTCATTCGCCTTGTCGCGCGCCTCGATTATCATGCCGGAGTCATAGAGTATCTGCGCCTTCTCCATATCCGTAGACATAAGGTACCCGGGCTGAAGCCTCGCGCACCCGGACAAGAGCGCCATGCAAAGCGCGGTTGTCGATATAATAAGCCGCATGCCTGCTCCGTTAACCTTCGTCATCCGTCTCACCCACGGCCGCGCCGTCCATCTCTTTTTTCCATGTGCCGCTGATATCAAGGAGTTTATACTCCCTCATAGCCATTCGCACGGCAGAGTCTATTTCAAGCGCCCATTCGACTGATACGTCCCGTATGCGATATAGATCGACGGCCTGAGCAATGCCTTTAAGCTCCCGCATCGGCGCAGCTTCCGCAACGCAGTGTTCACGCACGGATGCGTAGACCGTACCGGTTACAAGAATCTCTCCGCCGAGCGCGGCCCCGCACAGCCTTGACGCCACGTTCACCATGTCGCCTATGGCCGTATACTCCATCCTCATGTGCGAACCCATGTTGCCGACGATGGCCGTGCCTGAATTAAGCCCTATGCCTATATCGAGCGCGTCAAGCCCGCGTCCCTGGCGGATGGCGTTCACCCGCGAGACGGCCTGTTTTACGGCGACGGCCGCCTTGACGCCCTGTTCAAGGTGCCTTTCATCCTTTACCGGAGAACCGAACACGCTCATGACCGCGTCTCCGATAAACTTATCCACCGTGCCGTTGAAGTAAAAGACAATCTCGGTTATGAGGGTGAAATAAAGGTTGAGGGCCTCGACGACCTCTTCAGGCGGCCTCAGACGCGAAAGCTCGGTAAAGCCGCGTATGTCGGCGAAGATGACGGTGACGGAGCTCCGCTGCCCGCCGAGCCGCACGCTGGCCGGAGTCATCATTATCTCCTCGGCGATATGCGGGTTCACGTAACGCGAGAAGGCGCCTTTGAGTATCTCTTTCTTCTTGAGCTCGGAGGCCATGTTATTGAATGAATCGACGAGCGCGCCTATCTCGTCGTGGCGCGCGTGAGATATCCTGAAGTCAAGGTTGCCGAGCGCTATCTCCTTGGTGCCTTTCAACAGCGTTAGAATCGGGGCTATCAGACGTGAGGCGAGCGGAAAAGATACAATAGCTGCGGCAACGAGCGCCAGGACGGCGATAAAAGCCAGTCGCCAGACCGCCTGATTGAACTTCTCCTTGATGAAGGCGTTTGAGAACGTGATAACGGAATACCCGACCGTAGTCTTCTTGAAGACTATGGGCGAGGCGAACGTGACATACGCGGGGTCTTCCCTGACAAGCCACGGCGCAGCGCCCCCCGCCTTGACAACGGCGTCGACGGCCGCCTTGTCCTCGTAGACAAGGCCCAGTTCTTCCTTGTCCTTGTGCGCCTCGATTACGAATTTGTGGTTGAGTATGTAGGCGTCGTCAATACCCGGGTACTGGAGGATATTCTGGGCAAGGACGCTAAGACCGAGGCGGTCCCTGGAAAGGAGCGGAATCTTCGAATCCATGGCGAACTCGTCGGTGAGGGTCGCGGCCATGGCGCGCATCTGTGTCTCCAGAGACGCCCTCTCGTGAGCAATAAGAATGACGCCGACGGCGCACGCGGCAATGGCGATTACAGCCGAGAGCACGATGGCGAGTTTGAACTTTATCCCGAAATTAGCAGGCATGGACCCTCTGTGGCCGCGAGACGGCCTGCTTGTGCGCCGGATAAGACCGGCCGGAGCGGGCGCATACTCTTATGCCTGCGCCTGGGCTATCCCATCCCCTCAATCACCCTGCACGCCTCTTCAAGAGCGGCGTCGAGCTTTGCGACGTCAGGGCCGCCGGCCTGAGCCATCTCCGGTTTGCCGCCGCCCTTGCCGCCGATTACCGGGGCGGCGCGCTTGACTATCTCCCCGGCGCTGAAGCGGCCGGTCAGGTCTTTGGTTACCGAGGCAAGAAGGACGGCCTTAGCGTCAACCTCGCTTGCGAGCACCACGATGCCGGAGCGCAATTTAACGCGCAGGGCGTCGGCAAGCTCGCGCAGCCCGGCGGCGTCCGCCGCTTCGACCTTCACCGCCAGCACGGCTACGCCCTTTATCGTCCTCGCGCCCGAGGCAAGCGAATCGGCCGCGCCGGCCTTGTCCCTGCCCTTCAGTTTTTCAATCTCGCGCTCAAGCTCTCTTTGACGTTCGATGAGACGCCTTATCTTCTCAGGCACCTCCATCTTCGGCGCCTTCAGGAGCTGCGCGCTCTCGCGCAGCGCCTCGTCCCCGCGCGTGATAAGCTCCATCGCGCCAGTGCCGGTGACGGCCTCAAGCCGTCTTACGCCGGAGGCGACGGAGCCTTCGGATACGACCTTGACATAGCCTATGTCTCCGGTGCGCCTGACGTGCGTGCCGCCGCAGAGCTCGGCGCTCACGCCCGCGACCTGAACGAGCCTTACGGTCTCTCCGTACTTATCGCCGAAAAAGGCGAGCGCCCCGCGCTCTATGGCCTCGCGGTACGGCAGCACGTCGGTTACAACCTCTATATTTTCGATGACCGCCATGTTGCAGTCGTCTTCAATCTTCCGTATCACTTCGGGGCTCAAGGCCTCGAAGTGGTTGAAATCGAACCTTAACCCCGTTGCGGTAACAAGCGAACCCGCCTGGCGAAGATGCTCGCCGAGCGTCCGGCGGAGCGCCGCGTGCAGCAGATGCGTTGCCGTATGATTTCGGCAAGCGGCCTTTCGCGTATCGATATCAGGAACAAGCTCCACGGCCGCGTCTACAACGGCCCTGCCCTTGTCTATCATGCCATAGTGAACGATAAGACCGGCCACGGGCCTACGCGTGTCCGTGACCTTGAACTCAAGGCCCTGGGCCGAGAAGATGACGCCAATATCGCCCGCCTGTCCGCCGGACTCGGCGTAAAAAGGCGTCTGGTCCGTTATAATCTCGACCACGTCGCCCGCCACAGCCTCGTCGACAAGCTCCGCTCCCTTGATTATAACGATTATTCTGGAGGAAGCGGCCTCGACATGATAACCGACGAACTCGGACGTTACCCCTGAGTTCGCAACGGCCTTGTAGAGCGCGTCAGCGCCCTCCTCTCCGGCCGCGCCCTTCCACGACGCCCGCGCCTTCTTCTTCTGCCCGGCCATGGCCCCGGCAAAGCCGTCCTCATCCACCGTAAAGCCGTCCCTCTTCAACACATCCGCCGTGAGGTCTACCGGGAACCCGTACGTGTCGTAGAGCTTGAAGGCGACGGAGCCGGGTATCACGGTCTTACGCGCCTTTCTCAGCCCGGCAATCTCTTCTTCAAGCATGGCAAGGCCGCGCTCAAGGGTCTCGAAGAACCTCTCCTCTTCGCCGCGCGTGGCGGCCATGACAAGCCCTTTAGCGGCAACGGCTTCAGGATATACGCCGCCGAGAAGCTCTATCACCTTGGAGTTGACCTTGTAGATGAACGGCGCCTTCATGCCGAGGAACCTGCCGTGACGCGCCGCGCGCCTGATAATCCTGCGGAGCACGTACGCCCTGTCGACGTTGCCCGGAAGGACTCCGTCGGTGATGAGAAACGTAATCGCGCGGGCATGGTCGGCTATGGCGCGTATGGAGACATCGCTCTCCGGTGAAGCTCCGTATTTGACGGATGTAAGCTCTTCAATCACCCGGATAATCGGCATGAAGATATCGGAGCTGTAGTTCGAGTGCTTGCCCTGCATGACTGCGGTGAGCCGTTCAAGGCCCATGCCGGTATCTATGCACGGCTTGGGCAGCGGGGTAAGCGTGCCGTCCGCGCCGCGGTTGTACTGCATAAAGACGAGGTTCCACAGCTCAAGGTACCTGTCGCAGTCGCACCCGACCGCGCACCCGGGCCTGCCGCAGCCGACATCCGGCCCCTGGTCGATTAATATTTCGGAACACGGGCCGCACGGACCGGTATCGCCCATGGCCCAGAAGTTGTCCTTCGCGCCCATGCGGACTATGCGGTCAGGGGCGACCCCGGCCTTATCAGCCCATATACGGGCGGCCTCGTCGTCTGTCTCGAATACCGTCACCCAGAGCTTGTCCTTGGGCAGGCCCATCTCGGATGTGAGGAACGCCCACGCATACTCGATTGCGCCTTCCTTGAAATAATCGCCGAACGAGAAGTTGCCGAGCATCTCGAAAAAGGTGTGATGGCGGGCCGTGACGCCGACGTTTTCAAGGTCGTTATGCTTTCCGCCTGCGCGCACGCACCGCTGGCACGAGACCGCGGTCTTGTACGGACGGGTCTCTTCAAGCAGGAAGACGCCCTTGAACTGGACCATGCCGGCGTTCGTAAAAAGGAGCGTCGGGTCGCCCTTGGGTATAAGCCCGGAAGAGGAGACGACCTCGTGGCCGGCCTTTGCAAAGTATTTCAAAAACCTTTCTCTTATCTCGGCTGATTTCATATCAGGCGCACTTCCGTTTTATTTTACGGTATTTGCTATAAAACAGGGGTTGGGGCGCTTTCTGTGGCGTCAGGAGTTTCCTCCCGACGGCGCAAAAACATGGCTCGGCGCGCATATATCGTTCATCGGCCGGTCATTGCCGCCGGTTGCGGGGATGTCATCGGCCAAACCGCCGCGCCTTCACATCTATCCGGCATCGATGTCATCATATCTCCTGAGACCGTTAAGGACGACGTCAAGACCAAAACCCCTGGCCGTCAGGTGCCTGACCGCCTTTGCAAACTCCTTTTGCCCCAGCGGCATCCGGCAGCCGGTCTTTCGGAGCCACCTGGCAATCGCCTCTTTCGCAAGCGCGGCCTGGGCCTCGCCGTCAACAGAGCCCACGACCCTGCGTATGATGTCCTGAGCAACGCCCCTAACTGCAAGGTCGGCGGCCACCTTGCGCGGCCCCCAGTTCTTGTTGCGCGTGCGCGAGGCCAGTACCTCTCTGGCGAAGCGCTCGTCGTCAAGCGAGCCGATTCCCGCAAGGTAATCCACCGTGCGCGAGATATCGGTCTCGTCAAACCCTTTTTTTTTGAGTTTTACTTTGAGCTCTCCGACAGCATGAGACCTCACGGCAAGAAGCCTCAAGGCAACTGCTACAGGGTCTCTTGCGGTATTGACGGTCATGTTATTGTCGTCTGTCCGGCGGGACATTGTCCTGAAGCATGCAGCGCAGGCCTTCATGCCTGCGTCTTATCAGGGCTAAAACCCTGAGCTACGGCTGGCGAATTCTTTTTAGTCCGGCGGACTTCGGCGGCGCATAACGGGATAAAAAAACGAGCCCCGAAGCCGCGCACGGGAAATAGTGGATTACCGGAATATCCTCGAGCGCGCCTCGCTTGCGGCGCGCTCGCGCGACAGAAATCAGACAGGTTGGCGGAACCTCACCGAAGAGAAAAAGGGCTTCAGGATAAAAACCCTGCAATCAACCGCCCCGCCCCGCGCCAGACCATGCGGCGGAAACGCCGTCCTAGAAACGCTCTATATCGCCTGCGTTGCCAGTTCCGCCGCCTTCGTCCGCGCCCTCTTTGGCGGCGTCGCCCCAACCGGCGTCAGAGGCGCCGGTGATGCCCTGCACCTTCAACTCGAAATCAGCCGGGTTGCTTGCCTGACGAAGAGCGACATCGTAAGTGATAAGGTCGCGGTTAAGGAGCCCGAGTATCGACTGGTCGAAGGTCTGCATACCGTAGGTGGTATAACCCTTGGCAATGGCGTCGGCGATTTCCTTCGTCTTCTCTTTGTCCTCTATGCACTCGCGTATGCGCGAGGTGGTGACCATGACCTCGACGGCGGGGACGCGTCCCTTGCCGTCCTTGGTCGGCAAAAGCCGCTGCGATACGATGGCCTTTATTACGCCGGCAAGCTGAATCCTCACCTGCTTCTGCTGATACGGCGGGAAGACGGAGACTATCCTGTTTATCGTCTCCATCGCGTCTATGGTATGGAGCGTGGACAGGACGAGATGGCCCGTCTCCGCGGCGGTCATGGCTATTTCCACCGTCTCCATGTCGCGCATCTCGCCGACGAGTATGATATCCGGGTCCTGGCGCAGCGCCCCTCTCAAGGCGGAGGAGAACGAATCCGCGTCAGTGCCGATCTCGCGCTGGTTTATTATGCAATGCTTGTCCCTGTGAAGGTACTCGATGGGGTCTTCGATAGTGATGATATGGTCGCTTCTGTTGTTGTTGATCTGATCTATCATGGCGGCCAGCGAGGTGGACTTGCCGCTGCCGGTCACGCCGGTGACGAGTATGAGCCCTCGCACCTCGGTGGAGATGTTGTAAAGGACCTTCGGAAGGTTCAATTGCTCGAAGGTCGATATGTTCATCGGAATGACGCGGAGCACCACGCCGACCGCGCCGCGCTGCTGGAAGATATTGACCCTGAACCTGCCGAGGCCGGGGACGCTGTAGGCCATGTCGACCTGATGCTGCTGACGGAATATCTCCCGCTGGACGTCGTTCATGATGCGCATGGCCGCCTTTGATATCTCGTCCGGCGAGAGGCGCTCATGGTTCTTTATGGGGATAAGGCTTCCGTAGATGCGCAGTATCGGGGGCAGGCCCGCCTTGAGGTGCACGTCGGAGGCCTTGCCTTTGACGGCTACATTCAATATTGAACTAAGATCTATCTCTGCCATTGGATGCTCCTTAGTTTGTCTTTATGCCGTAGTGGTGCAGAACCTTCGTCTCTATCTCGGCCGTCTTGTCCGGGTGCGCCTTCATGTACGCGCGCGCGGCCTCTCTGCCCTGGCCCAGCCTCTCGCCCTCGTAAGAATACCACGCCCCGCTCTTCTCCATTATATTGACGTCGGATGCAAGGTCGATGAGGTCGCCCTCTCTGGATATCCCCTCGTTGAAGAGGACGTCCGTCTCCGCGTCCTTGAACGGCGGGGCGAGCTTGTTCTTGACGACCTTTATCCGTATCCTGTTGCCGATGACGTTCTCTCCGTGCTTGACCGCGCCGGTGCGCCTGATATCGAGCCTTAATGAGGCGTAAAACTTGAGCGCGTTGCCGCCGGTGGTCGTCTCCGGGCTGCCGTAGATGACGCCTATCTTGTGGCGTATCTGGTTGATGAATATGACGCACGTCTTCGACTTGCTGATGGTGGACGTGAGTTTACGCAGGGCCTGGCTCATAAGCCTGGCCTGAAGCCCCATGTGAGAGTCCCCCATGTCGCCTTCAAGCTCGGCCCTGGGCACAAGGGCTGCCACCGAGTCGATTATGATGACGTCGACGGCGCCGCTCCTGATGAGCATGTCGGTTATCTCAAGGGCCTGCTCGCCCGTGTCGGGCTGAGAGAGCAGCAGGTCGTCCGTATTCACCTTGAGCTTCCTTGCATACCCGATGTCAAGCGCGTGCTCTGCGTCGATAAAGGCGACGGCGCCCTCAGTCTTCTGCGCCGAGGCGGCGATGTGCAGCGCAAGCGTGGTCTTGCCGGAGGACTCGGGCCCGAATATCTCGACCACCCTGCCCCTCGGCACCCCGCCCGTGCCGAGCGCGATGTCAAGGGCCGGCGAACCGGTCGAGATTATCTGTATATCGGCCAGCGGCTCCCCCTTGCCGAGCTTCATTATGGAGCCTTTGCCGAACTGCTTTTCTATCTGGCTTATGGCCAGTTCCAGCGCCTTGCCCTTTTCCGAAGCAATCTTTGTGTCCTTGTCCCTGGTCTCGGTCGTAGTTGCCATCTGCTCTCCCCCTGTCTGAATGCTCTGCGGCAGACCGCCAAAGACGGACGCCTTAAATGGATGTTTCCTTACCAACAAGAGCCCCGCTCTTCTTGTGTGCTAACGTTATGATTTTAGCGCCAAAAGCCCCATGACTTTTCAAGCCGCCCGTATGATATCCGTGTTTTTTTCAGCGGCATGATTAGAATTATCCATGGAAGCTCTGATTAATTCCCTAACTCGTCTTTGCGAGCGTAGCGAAGCAATCTCGTATCTTATGCAAATCAGCAAGTTACGAGATGTAAATTATCCGCGAAAAACTACGGATAATTTACAAGTAAGGAATGGTCATTTGTATTCGCTTTTTTCGTCACGCAAAAAGCCGCGTGGTGAAAAAAGCTGTGCTTGTCGCTTCGTCGCTTGTGCGCTAACGTTATGTCTTTAGCGCCTTTGGCGACAAAAGCGCTCCCCGCAAAGACAAAAAACGAATTAATCAGAGGTTCCCTATATCAATACGCGCCGGCAAAGTAAACCGGCGTCTTTGCCGCAATCCGTCACCCGCCAAATCCTACCCGGGCAATCGGCGTATGCACCGGCCCTTTTGGCGTAAGCACGCTCTTGAAAAAGACCAGCTCCGCTGCCGGAAACTCAACCCGCAGCGCCGGTTGCAGTTCGTTGACGACCCTGCTCAGATCCTGAGACTCGGCGATAGAGCGCGCCCGGCAGAGCGTTATATGGGGCCTGTACCTGACCGTCTCCCTGTCAATGCCGAGACCAACGAGCCTGTCTTCGATATCCGCATGGAGCCTTGAGAGTGCGCCTTCGTCCTTGATGCCGACCCACGCCACCCTCGGACTCCTTAACGAGGGGAAACCGCCGACGCCCTCGGCCACGAGCGTAAAGGGGCGCACCGCGGCGCAGGCGGTCTCAAGGGCCCGGGCTATACCCGGGGCCGCGGACTCGTCAACGTTACCGAGAAACTTTACGGTAAGGTGAATAGAGTCCTTCTCAGGCAGATTCAGCCCGCGCATCCTCCCGGCGATGAGCGTCTGTATCTCGCGCAGCTTCTCTTTCAACTCGTCTGATATCTCTATGGCTATGAAGGCTCGTATAGTGCCTGATGTCATCTCGTTTTTTTGTATAGAGGACGTCACGGATGCGCATCCCCGCGCTCCCTTGCTTAAGGCGGGTTGCCTTAATGCAAAAAGGCTTCCGGGATGCTACCCCGCCAACGCCGCCTCTATCATATCCAACGCCGCTATCGCCGATTGACCCCTTATCCGGGCGCGCGTTCCGGCGAAGAAGAACTTTTGGACCCTGGCCTTGCCTTTAAAAGACAGGCCGATAAAGACGGTGCCGACCGGTTTACCCGGCCTTGCGCCGCCCGGGCCCGCGATGCCGGTTATGGAGACGCCCATCTGCGCGCCGAGGGCGCGCCTTACGCCATCGGCCATCTGCGCCGCGGTTTGGCTTGATACCGCCCCGTATGCCTTCAAGGTGGCGCCGGAGACGCCAAGCAGACGCGTCTTTACAAGGTCTTCATAGGCAATGACGCCGCCGATAAAATAAACGGAGCTGCCGGGTATCGCCGTAATCCAACTCGAAAGCAATCCGCCGGTGCATGACTCTGCCGTGGCCAGCCGGATGCCGTGACTGATAAGCAGACGACCTGCATTACGAGCCTTTCTTCTATAATTCAGAGCGACCATGCGGCGGCCCTTATGATTATTTGTGCGAAAATGTTAGCATATACCCCTGCCGCCACATCGTCAAGGACAATTCCGGCCCCGCCGCCCATGCCCCTGTCTATGGAACTTACCGGCCAGGGTTTAAGGATATCAAAAAACCTGAAGAGAAGAAAGACCAATATTACGGTCTTTGAGCCGAACGGCACCATAAAGGAGGCTGTCATAAGGCCGCACACCTCGTCTATTACCACGCACTTCGGGTCTTTCTGACCGATTATGGCCGCGGCCCGGTGCGCAATGTATATTGATACGAGCGTCACAACAACGACAGCCGCCCCGTTCCAGTAGACGCCAGCGCCCGAGAGCAGCCAGACGGCCCCGACGCCCCAGAGCGTGCCAAGGCTGCCTGGCGCGGCCGGAGAGTAGCCGACAAAGGCGCCGGTGGCAAGAAATATTGTAAGTTTGTCTCTCAATCGGTTATCGGTTGCTCGTTATCAATTATCCGTTATCAATTGAGATAAAAAACCTTTACTGATAACCGATTACAGATAACTGGTTAGCAGGTTGCTGAAAAACTCGAATCTGGACAGGCTGCTCAAATCTTCCCATTGCAATAATAAAGACGCAATGGGAACCCAGCCAGATGCTAGGCGTCGAGGAGCGACGAATGAGGCAAATCCCCCTCAGTCCCCCTTTTTCAAAGGGGGAAGTTACGCCGCAGTGAGGAGTCGGGGCACCCGCGCCAAGCGGCGCGGGTCGGACAACGACGCAGATGGGCGTTTTTCAGCAGCCTGTCAGAACATGTACCGCCTCATCATGATGTTTATCAACAGCCCGGCCCCAATCATGCATGTTATCAAAAACGACCCGCCGTAGCTTATAAACGGCAGCGGCACGCCCACTACCGGCAGCACGCCGCAGACCATGCCGAGGTTTATGGTGACGTGCCAGAAAAACATGGATGTTATGCCGAGAGCGACAAGAAAACCGAACCTGTCCTTCGCGTTATTGGCGGCATTGAGCCCGGAAAATATAAGCGCCATAAAGAGACCGAGGACGACAAACGAGCCTGCCAGCCCCCACTCCTCGGCAAGTACCGCGAAGATAAAGTCCGTATGATGCTCCGGCAGGAACATCAATTTGCCTTGCGTGCCGTGCATAAAACCCTTGCCCGCAAGCCCGCCTGAACCTATGGCAATCTTCGACTGCATGACGTGGTAGCCTGAGCCCAGGGTATCACGGCCCGGATAGAGGAACGAAAGGAGCCGCGCCTTCTGGTAAGGCTTGAGAAAACGCCAACCAACGGGTATCATCCCGGCGAACGTGATGACGAGGCCCGTCAGCGTCACCTTGTTTATCCTTACGACAATGGCCATGGTCCAGAATATCAGCCATAATATGATGGCGGTGCCCAGGTCCGGCTGTTTTACGATAAAGAGAAACGGCACGAGAAGAAGCAGCCCCGGCACTGCAAGGTCGCGCAGCGCAAGGCCTCTGGCCGGAAGCGGCCTGTCGCTGTAGTATTTCGCAAGGGCCACGACAAGGGCGAGCTTTGCAAGCTCGGACGGCTGAAGAGAAAAGAAACCGAGACTCAACCACCGTTTTGCGCCCGCGGTGGAGCGGCCGAGAAGGACGACCATGACAAGGAGACCCACGGACGAGCCCCAGAGCGCGTAACCGAACCTCTCAAGGAGCGAATAGTTGATGATAACGGCGGCAAGAAGACACCCCAGACCTATGAGTATCCAGTAAAAGTCCTTCCTGTATATCGTCTGCATGTGCGTGTAGGTGGCGCTGTAGACGCTCGCAAAACCCACCGCCGCAAGGAGCAGTACCACGAAGAAGGTAGGCCAGTCAAAGTGTGTCAGTACCCGTCTGTCTATCATAAGAGACCTCTTGACGCATTCACGAATCAACAAGGGAGTTGTCCATAAAACCCGCCCTGCCGTCAATCCGATATTGGTTGTTTTTCGTCACCTGCCGGCCCCGGGGTTGCCTCCTGCGGCACAGGGCCCTGCGGCGCGGCAGGAGGCTCGCCAAGATACGCCTTGATCACGGCGCGCGCCACGGGCGCGGCCGCCGAGGCCCCGAAGCCGCCGTGTTCGACGATAACGGCAACGGCGATCCTGGGGTCGTCATAAGGCGCAAAACCCGCAAACCACGCATGATCGCGGAACTTGTACTGTATCGACTTGACATCCTTCGTCCTCTCTATCAATTTGGTGACCTGAGCGGTGCCGGTCTTGCCGGCAATCTTCAACCCGCTGGCCGCGAGAAAATGCGCGGTGCCGCCATCTTCATGCACGACCCCGAACAGGGCTTCCCGCACATAGGCCAGATTTTCGAACGATATCGGCAAAGCGCCGGCCGCCACCGGGGTAAAGACCTGCGCCGGGCCGCCGTCCTGACGGGTTATCTCCTCAACAAGCTGCGGTTGGTAGAGCGTGCCTCCGTTGGCTATGGCGGCGTATGCCGAGGCAAGCTGCAACGGGGTGACGAGCATATAACCCTGTCCCACCGAGACGGATATCGTCTCGCCCTCGTACCACCGCTTGCCGTAGGTCTTCTGCTTCCATTCGGGAGAAGGCACCAGCCCGCTCTTCTCGTTGGCAAGCCCGATTCCGGTGCGCGTCCCGAACCCGAACCCCTTGGCATACATGGCCAGCCTGTCTACGCCGAGCTTGAGACCCACCTGATAAAAGAATGTATCGGATGATTCCACTATGGCCCTATGCACCCCTATTATACCGTGGCCTTCGGGCTTCCAGTCCCTGTAGCTGCGATTTGCGTACCTGAACGCAGGGCCTGAATATATCCGCGTCTGCGGGGTTACCTCGCCTTCCTCAAGGGCCGCGGCGGCATGCAGCGGCTTGAAGGTGGACGCAGGCGGATAGAGGCCCTGTATCGCCCTGTTGTTCATGATATTGAGCGGGTTTCCGATAAGCGCGGCCCAGTCTTCGGTTGAGATACCCGTGGAGAGCTGATTCGGGTCAAAACCCGGGGTGCTTACCATGGCCAGCACCCTGCCGCTGGACGGCTCTATGGCCACTACCGCGCCGACGCTGCCGCGAAGCGCTTCCCACGCGGCCATCTGCGTCTCAAGGTCTATGGTGAGCCTGACGTCGCCGCCCGGACGGGGCGCCAGCCAATTGACGAGTTTTATCTTCCTGCCGAGCGCGTCGACTTCTATTTCCTTGCCGCCGTCGATACCGCGTATCGCGGTCTCAAGCGATTTTTCCAACCCGTACTTGCCTATATAGTCGCCGAGGTTGTAACGATCTTCCGGCTTCGACTCAGACAGTTCCTTGTCGTTTATCTCGCCGAGATAGCCTACGAGATGAGCGAACGCCTCCCCGTAGATATACAGTCTCTTCGGCGAGACCTCCAGTATGACGCCGGGCATCTCGAACTTGTAGGTCTCCACCTTGACCGTCTCCTCCCAGGTCAGCTCCTCTTTTAGCTTTATCGCCTGGAAGGGCGGACGACCCTTCGCCTTCTTTATCTTCTCGTCGATATCAACCGGCTCGATATTGACGAGACGCTTGAGCATCTGTCTGGTCTGATCCCAGTCCTTTACGTCCTCAGGCACGAGATACAACTCGTAGCCTGGACGGTTGTCCGCGATCTTGAACCCGCCGCTGCTGTATATAACGCCGCGCGGAGCGGTAGACCTCAGAAGGCGGATGGAGTTATTCTGCGCAAGCTCGGCATACCTGTCGTAGTCCTTTACCTGCAGGAGCCACAGGCGCACGGCCAATATAAAAAAGGCCGCGCCCACTATTATCATGGCGGCGAAGACCCTTCTTTTGAGATCGACCGGCTCCTTGTCCCCGAAGTATCCGCTCAACTTATATCACCCTTGAACGACGACGTTACGACGCGCGCGGAAAGCCTCGACATGAGCACTATAGCCTTATGCGCGCATATACCGGTCAGGATGGCCTGCATGAGCACGTCGACGAATATGCGGACATGCATACCGGCGGACGAGACTACCGCGTAGACGAGCGCGCCTTTGAGCACTACGGCTATAGCGGCCCCGCCCGAGCGCGTGAACGCGGTTGTAAAATGGAGCCTCTGCCCCGCAAGATGCACCAGCATGAAGACGACTATATACGCGAACGACGTCGAGCCTATGATGCCGCCGCACAGCACGTCGTCCATGTAACCGAGGACAAAGGCAAAGGCCGCGCCTTCGACCGACGGCCTTCTGAACGCAAGGTAGAAGACCATCAAAAGCGGGATATCCGGCAGCGGGATGACGGAAAAGAGCGTGCTCTTGAACGCCATGAAGACCAGCGCAATCGGTATGAATGCAAGTATCTCTTTTATCATGGTCGTCGTTTACAGTCCGCCGCGCTCTTCAATGAAATGCGGGCTCAGTCCCTGGAATAAAAACCGGTGTCCGTTACAACGGAGACCTCTTCGAGCGTCGAAAGCCTCATGGCCGGGCGCACCTCGATGGTCTTGAAGAAGTTGTCCTTGCTCTTTTCTATCTTCGATATCTCGCCCACGACGAGCCCCTTCGGGAATATGCCGGTTATGCCGGATGTCAATATACGGTCGCCGACGCGCACGTCGTCGTCGAGCATGATATACTTGAGCGCAAGCCCGTCCGCGCCGTTGCCCTCGGCCACGCCCTTTATCCTCGTGCGCTCGACGAATACGTCTATATCGCTCCTGACGTCAATCGCGAGGAGCACCGTGGACGTCGAGGCGCCTGGCTCGATGACGCGCCCCATCACCCCTTCGGGAGAGATTACGGCAAGGTCCTTTACCATGCCGTCGGAGGCCCCCTTGTTTATGGTTACAGTGCGCGCCCAGAGGCCCCCGTCATAGGCGACTATGCCGGCCGCCGTGGAATGCCATGGCACCGCCTCCCGGTAGTTGAATAACTCGCGCAAACGGAGATTGAGCGCGACATCTTCTTTCAGACGGTCATTTTCGCTCCGAAGGGACTCGACCTGCTTTTTGAGTTCCGCATTCTCGTCATTGAGGCCTATAAGGAAGACATAATGCGACCATGCCCCGGTAACGGTCGAACTCGTTCCGAGTATCAGCCTCTCCAACGGGGTTACGATAGCGGAAAGCGTCTGTCTGACGATATAGCCGCGCGGGACGTCCTTCTGGTATGTAAGCGCGAGGTGGAGCGAGTAGAGGGCAAGCAGGAACGAGACTAATATGAGATGATGTCTCTTTAAGAAAAGGCTTAACTTGCGTTCGGAGATACGCATGACGGTTTGATGGAGTATTTAAGAGTTAGCAGCCGGGCAAACCATAAAAAGAAGCGGGGAATCACGGCGCGGAACCGGAAGCCATAGACCGCGGGGTATCAAGCCTCACGCAGCGGCCTGCGGCCCCCGCCCATGCGCGTCCTAATCGGGTATCGTAACGTCGCGCAGCAGCCTTATCTCGTCCAGCACCTTGCCCGCGCCCTTGACGACACAGGTCAGCGGGTCGTCGGCCACGGTCACGGGCAGCTGGGTCTCTTCCCTGAGTATGACATCGAGGTTCTTGATGAGGGCGCCTCCGCCGGCAAGGACTATGCCCTTGTCAACGAGATCCGCCGCAAGCTCCGGCGGGGTCGTCTCAAGGACATGCTTTATCGCCTCTATGAGCGAGTTGATAGGCTCGGCCAGGGCCTCCCTTATCTCGGAGCACTCTATCTCAAGGATGGTCGGGATGCCGGTTATCAGGTTGGAACCTTTAATCTCTATCTTCGGGCGGCGGTCGTCCGGCATGGGAAGACCGATATCCATCTTGAGCGCCTCGGCAACGCCCGTGCCTATGGAAAGGTTGTACTTCCTCTTTATATACTGGACAAGCACCTCGTCGAGCTTATCGCCGCCGACCCTGATGGACTTGGCCTGAACTATGCCGGCAAGCGAGATGACCGCTATCTCGGAGGTGCCTCCGCCGATATCGACTATCATGTTGCCGGACGGCTCGGTTATCGGCAATCCCGCGCCTATGGCTGCGGCCATGGGCTCCTCGATGAGATATACCTCGGCCGCTCCGGCCGAATACGCCGACTCCTTAACCGCCCTCTTCTCGACCTGGGTTATGCCGGACGGCACGCCTATGACGATGCGCGGACGCACAAGCAGACGGCGGTTGTGCACCTTTGCGATAAAATACTTCAGCATCTCCTCGGTAATCTCAAAGTCGGCTATGACGCCGTCCTTGAGCGGCCTGATGGCCGCGATATTGCCCGGCGTGCGGCCAAGCATAGCCTTGGCCTCTTTGCCGACGGCCAGCACGCGCTTGCCCTTGCCGTCTTTCTTGACGGCGACGACCGACGGCTCGTTGATGACTATGCCCTTGCCCTTGACGTATATAAGCGTCGAGGCCGTGCCGAGGTCTATTGCGAGGTCGTTTGAAAAGAACCCGAGTATGTAATTGAACATGACTGCTCCTTATGCCGCTATAAAGACGTTTACGAACCACCTGACCTTAATATGAAAGCATAGCAGAAAATAATCAGGCAATGCAAGAATAAAATTGATAAAAAGATTGAATTTGACGCGCAATTTCATTATGATACAACTCTACGCCGTCTCGCGGGCGGGTTTACCGTGCCCGCGGCAGTCAGCCTTAACGGCCTGCGTCAAAAAAATGAAACCGGCCGGGCGCCGCGCCCGCTCTCAAAGCTCGCCGATGCGTTGCGAAAGGTCTTCAACGGGAAACAGGCGGTTGTGGGATTACCGTTTCATGTGACATAAATATCGGAGGTATCAAGCAATGCTTGAGAGCATCAGAAAGAGACAGAAATCCATCGTCATACTGGTCGCCTTCGCGGCCATCATCATCGTCTTCGTCTTCTGGGGGGTCGGGCCGGACGGCATGAAGAAGACCTCGGAGATGGCCGTGGCCGAAGTAAACGGCGAGACGATAAGCGGCAAGGAATACGCCGCCATGTACAAGCGCCAGGTCGAATACTACAAGTCCATATTCAAGGGACAGTACAACGACGAGATGGCAAAGACCCTCCGGCTGAAGGAGAAGTCGCTCGACGTCCTCGTCAACAAGAGACTCGTGCTCAAGGACGCGGCTGACAGGGGCATGACCGTGACGGAGGCCGAGATGCAGGACTACATAAAGAACGTCGACGCATTCAAGAAGGACGGGGCCTTCGACCTGGCAACATACAGGCGGGTGCTTGACGCAAACCGGCTCACCCCGGCGGAATTCGAGCAGAACGTGCGGGGCGACATGCTCTACAACAAGATATACGCCGCGGAGACCAGGGACATAACGGTTACCGGCGCCGATATCAAAGAAGCCTACATGACGGAGAACAGGGAATTCTCCTACGATTACGCCACAATCAACCCTGATAAATACGTTGCCAGGGTTCAGGTCACTGACGAGGAGGCAAAGAAGTTCATGCAGGAGAACGTCTCATCCTTCATGGAGCCGCTCAAACTCAACGCCTTCTACGTGAAGGCCGATATAGGCGCGTTCGAGAAGAAGGTCAAGGTCGACGGGGCCGAGATAAAGGAATATTACGAGAAGAACATCAAACAGTTCGAGATACCCGAGAGCGTGGCCGCAAGGCACATACTGATAAAGACGGACCCAACGGCCAAAGACCAAGCCAGGGACAAAGAGACAGCCAGGGCAAAGGCCGAAGAGATACTTAAAAAGGCTCAGGCTGGCGCGCCGTTCACCGAACTCGCAAAGAAGAACTCGGCGGACCTCTCGTCGGCAAGGCAGGGCGGAGACCTCGGCTGGTTCCAGAGGGGACAGATGGTAAAGCCCTTTGAAGACGCGGCCTTCTCTCTCAAAAAAGGAGAGACGAGCGGGTTAGTCGAGACGGCCTTCGGTTTTCACATCATACAGGTCTACGACAAAAAAGAGCCTCAGGCCGCGCCGCTCAAAGAGGTCGAGGGACAGATAAAAAGTCTCCTCGCTAAAGAAAAGGCGTGGAAGACCGCCAGCGATATGATGGTGGCCCTGATAAAACCCTTAACCGACGCGAAGACGCCGGCCGAGCTCAGGAAGGCGGCAACGGAGCGCGGACTTAAGGGCATGGAGACGGGCCTTATCACGGAGGCCGACAGGAGCTCCGTGATATCGTCCGACGAAATCCTGCGTGGCAGCGCCTTCTCGCTGCGCCAGGGCGAGGTCTCAAGACCGCTTCAATCAAACCAGGCGTTCTATCTCATCAAGGCGATCGAGAGGATAGACCCGGCCGCACAGGACTTTGCAAAAGCGGCGCCGGTCATAAGGAACGCGCTTAAGGCAAGAAAAGCGGATGAACAGGCGTCCAGGGCCGCCGAAGAGCTCCTGAAGAAGGCCGTTGAAAAAAAGGACCTTGCCACCGTTGCAAGGGACGCGGGCCTGAAGGTGGAACAGACCGGCCCGTTCAGCATGCAACAGGGCGTTATCAAGAAGCCCGGGTACTTTGTCAAGGACAAGCCAAAATTCTTCGAGGCCACAAAAGACGCGCCCTTCTACCCGGAAGTTGTGAAGGTCAAGGACGGCTATGCCGTCTTCAAGCTCAGAGACGTCAAGGATGCGAATATCGCCGGGCTTGAGAAGGTCAAAGCCGAACTTGAAAAGAACCTGCTCGCGAAGAAACAGAACGACGCCCTGGAGAAATGGATAAAAGGGCTTCGCGAGAAGGCGAAGATACAGATTCACCAAGATAGACTATAGCAGGATGCTGAAAATTTTTTGTGGCGTCAGGAGGAAACTCCTGACGCCACAGTAATGACGAGCCTTCGTTTCATACCAATATCACAGATGCGAGGTACTATGCGCTTCTCCAGAATGCTGCTCCACACGCTCAAGGAATCACCGTCGGACGCCGACGTCATAAGCCAAAAACTCATGATGCGCTCCGGCATGATACTCAAGGTCGCCGCCGGAATATACAACCTCCTGCCTCTGGGACTGCGCGTCATATCGAAGGTCGAGGGCATCGTGCGCGAGGAGATGAACCGCGCGGGCGCCCAGGAAGTCTCCATGCCCGTCGTCATGCCCGCGGAGCTCTGGAAGGAGAGCGGCAGATGGGACGTCTACGGCAAGGAGCTCCTGCGGTTCAAGGACCGGCACGACAGGGAGTTCTGCCTCGGGCCGACGCACGAAGAGGTCATAACGGACATAGTGCGGCGCACGGTCCGCTCGTACCGCGAACTGCCCCTTAACATCTATCAGATACAGACGAAGTTCCGCGACGAGATACGCCCGCGCTTCGGCCTTATGCGCGGACGCGAGTTCACCATGAAGGACGCCTACTCCTTCCACGCGACCGACGAATGCGCGGAGCGCGAGTACCGCAACATGTACGACGCATACTGCCGCATATTCGAGAGGTGCGGCCTGAAGTTCCGCGCCGTGGAGGCCGAGACCGGGGCCATAGGCGGCAGGTTCTCGCACGAGTTCATGGTGCTGGCCGAGACCGGCGAGGACGCCATAGCCTCGTGCAACGCCTGCTCCTACGCCGCAAACACCGAGCGCGCCGAGATAAGGCCGCCTGAGACGGCCATTTCAAACGAACCCGCCGGACCCATCGAGGCCGTAAAGACACCCGGCAAAAAGACGGTCGAGGACGTGAGCGCGCTCTTGAAGGTGGCGCCCTCAAGGCTGATAAAGACCCTCATCTACGAGACGGACAAGGGCGTCATAGTTGCGCTCGTGCGGGGCGATTACGAATTGAACGAGATGAAGCTCTGCCGCGCCATTGACGCGGAATGGGTCAAACTCGCCGACGAAGAGACGGTACGGAAGACCACGAACGCGCCGTCCGGCTTTGCCGGGCCTGTCGGCCTCAAAGCGGATATATGGGCCGACCACGGCGTAAGAGGGATGGTAAACGGCGTCACGGGCGCGAACGCGGCGGATGAGCACCTTATAAACGTGTGCGAGGGCCGTGACTTCGAGGCGCAATTCGCCGACCTTCGCGTGGTTGTTGCGGGAGACGCCTGCCCGCGCTGCAAAGGCGCTCTCGAAATATTTCGCGGCATAGAGGTCGGCCACATCTTCAAGCTCGGCACAAAGTACTCGTCCGCCCTGTCCGCTACCTTCCTTGACGAGACTGGAAAGGCCCAACCTTTCATCATGGGCTGCTACGGCATTGGCATAGGCAGAACGGCCGCGGCCGCCATCGAGCAGAACCACGACGAGGCGGGCATCATCTGGCCTGGCCCCCTGGCCCCGTTCTCGTGCGAGGTCGTGCCGGTAAACGTCGCGGACGAAGGCACGAAGAAGGCGGCTGAGGCGTTATACCATGCGCTACAAGAGGCCGGGTGCGAGACCCTGCTCGACGACCGCGACGAGCGGCCAGGCGTAAAGTTCAAGGACGCGGACCTTATCGGCATACCCGTGCGCGTGACCATAGGCGAACGCAACCTGAAACAGGGGCTTGTAGAGATAAAAGAGAGGCGGGCAAAAGAGGCCCGGCTTGTCAAAGTGGAAGATGCGGCTGCGGCGGTGATGGAGGCTTTGAAGACGAGATTACCAGGGTCGTAGATACTGTCTTGGTTGCCATCTAAATTTTGTCCCGCGTTTATTGTCATTTCGACCGAAGGGAGAAATCTTAAGATTCCTCACATTTGATAAGTTACAAGACAAGATTCCTCGGTCGCTTGTGCGCTAACGTTATGTCTTTGGCGCCTTCGCTTCCTCGGAATGACAGCGAAATGTAATTAATCAGAGGTTCCCTGAGAATGCAAAAACTCATCGCATGGATAGGCGCTATTATCGTGAGCTCCATCGGTTGGTGGGTCGGCAGTCAGATAGGCCTGATGACGGCGGTGATACTCTCGGGCATAGGCACTGGCGTGGGGTTCTACTACGGCATGAAGCTCGCAAAAAGATGGCTATAGCGCTGAATATTATTACATCCCGACAGATACCGCCCTGCAGTTCAGGACTTCATCCCCTGAGACGACCCGCAAAGAGAAATAAATAACCTCAACAGGCCCGTGATGCGCCTAAACACTGGTTCGTTTCTCTACGGCCCGCCGAGACTTAAAAAAGGTCTATCGTCTCTCCACGCAAGCCTGCTTACCATATAACCCCTTATTATCAACACGCGGCCCCTCCTGACCATGAACAGGTGCCGTCAGTCAACATCGTAACCGTTCCGTGCGCCCCGGTTGAATTCGGGTTGGTGACGGAGACAATATAGGAGTCGGCTATCCCGCCGGCCCCTGCGGTAATTGTGAGGACATTGTCTTTACTAACGACAAAGTAGGCTGTGCCAATTGTAACAGACGAAGGGCCGGTGAGCGCAGGCAGGGCGAGATAAGTCTTCGCATCAACGAAATAGGCCTCTTCCTGTATAAGGGCGTTCCTTGCGTCGTTTACCATGCTTGCATTTATGGCGCGTTCCTTGAACGCCGAGTACTGAGGGATGGCTATGCTTGCAAGAAGCGCAATAATCGCAACGACCATCAGAAGCTCGATAAGCGTGAAACCGGCGTCCCTTGACTGCGAATGAGATGAGATTGACAACATCATCCTCGGCTCCATAGAGGCAAAATGAAATATGACAAGACCCACATGTACCAAGGAACTTCTGATTAATTATATTCTGCTGTCATTCTGAAGGAGTCCAGCACCACCTTGCGTCGCCAAGTTTAGTTTTGGCACGAACTTTTGTGATGGAAAGTGGTGCTGGACGACTGAAGAATCTCGTAACTATTTGATTTGCCAATAGACAAGATTCTTCCCCATTCGCTACGCTCAGGGCTAAAGGCGCAAAAAGCATAACGTTAGCGCACAAGGCTCACGCGCTCAGAATGACAGGCTCAGTAGAATAAATCAGAGGGTCCTTAACAAAGCTTTGCTACATTCATGCCCGAGCAAGCCAAAAACTACATAATTATTCGGATATTCCATAAAAACATGCCACAGCATGTCGCCTCAATGACACTTTTTGCCTGATTTGACACACCTGGGAGTAAATAACAGACCTGCACCTACAGATTAATACCACAAATTGACGCTATTGTCACATATATTTTGCAACAACTAAAAAATACCTTCATTTGCCATTAAGATATGACACCCGCCAGGAAGAGAACAAAAAAAACACCAAGGCAGGGTTCCCTGCCTTGGTGTCACGGGCCAGTCTCTAATCAAACCGGCTTCCGTCTATTAGCAAACGGCGGCGTTGGCATACGTGCAAACTCCGAGTTGGTTGTACGTAAGATCGCCGTAGGCGCCGGCAGTAGACGAACCTGAATTGGCGTTAGCAACAGTTATGGTGAAGGTACCGGTGCCAAAAACACCTGCGGTTGTTGCTATGGTAACAGTATTGCCGAGGCTGACCTTGACAGAGTAGGTATTCAGCCTGGTCGCGCCGTTCCAAGTCATAATGGCAGGGCCAACGCCGCTTATGCCGTTCGCATCCATATAAGAGTTTTCGTCTGACATGGTTGCCTCGAGATTGGTCGCGGTATTCCTTGCGTCCGCTACCATCGACGCCCTTACGCCCCTCTCTCTGTAGGCCGAGAACTGCGGGATGGCGATTGCCGCGAGGATGGCGATAATCGCGACGACGATGAGCAACTCGATGAGCGTAAAGCCTTCTTCATTCTTCTGTCTCTTAAGCATTTCCTTTAACATGTGTGGCCTCCTTTTGCTTGTGCGTTTTGGCTCCGGCTAATGCCGGGATGCCGTGATATCCTACATATATAGATTGCAATGCCCGTGCCAACATGGCTTTTTGTTATAAATCAATAGGTTAGTTTAGAACTCCATATGCATATTAAGCCTTGGGGTGCCGCTTATTGTCACCGAAGTGACAAAAATTGTCACTTCGGTGATGGAGTTAATCTGCGGCGCGCAAGACATAACCCCTCCCGGCCTCCCCTTAAATAAGGGGAGGAGAAAGACAACTCTCCCCCGAGACGGAGGGCAGGCAACCTCTGCAAGTTTGCTTAAATAAGGGGAGGAGAAAGACAACTCTCCCCCTCTTTTTAAAGAGGGGGCCGGGGGGAGTTAATTGTACTACTCCTCCCCCACCCCATATTTGCTCAGCTTATAGCGCATGGCGCGAAACGACATGCCAAGAAGCTCGGCAGCCTTCTTCTTTGCCCCGCCAGTAACCTTCAATGCGTCCATAATGGCCGTCCGCTCGAACTCTTCAACGGTCTTTTCAAGGTCAAACCCTGCCCCCTCTTTCAAGCGCGCAGGCGTAAGCCCCACGCGCTCGGCTGTATCCCCCTGCCCGGCCGCCTTCGGGGCCTGGCGCGCATGCAGGGGCAGGCTCTCCACGGTAATCAGATCGGAAGGCTCAAGGGCAACGGCGCGCTCCATTATGTTTTCAAGCTCGCGCACGTTGCCCGGATAATCGTATTCCATGAGCGCGGCCATCGCCGGCGCGGAGATTACGGTTATGGTCTTGCCCATATCCTTATTATACTTCTCAAGAAAGTGCCTCGCTAAAAGCGGGATATCTTCTTTACGCTCGCGTAAGGCCGGCATATCGATACGTATCACGTTCAACCTGTAGAAGAGGTCTTCCCTGAACCTGCCCGCCTTGACCTCGGCCTCGAGGTTCCTATTTGAGGCGGCAATGAGCCTTATATCGACCGGTACATCGACAGTGCCGCCGACCCTGCGAAACCGCCTCTCCTGTATAAAACGCAGGAGCTTGACCTGAAGGTGCAGAGGCATCTCGGTCAACTCGTCGAGGAAGAGCGTGCCGCCGTCCGCCTCCTCGGCCAGCCCCTGCTTATTGGCCACCGCCCCTGTGAACGCGCCTTTCTGATGACCGAAGAGCTCGCTCTCAAGGAGGTTCTCGGGTATGGCCCCGCAGTTGACCGCGACGAACGGCGCGTCTTTCCTGTCGCTCTCGTGCCATATCGCCCGCGCCGCGATCTCCTTGCCCGTGCCGGATTCCCCGGTGATAAAGACGTTGGTCTTGCCCTTTGCTATGCTTACGATAAGCTGATATACCTCAGTCATCCTCGGGCTTGCCCCCACCATGTTTGCAAACCCGAACCTGGCCTTGCAATCGTCCTTAAGCAGCTTGTTCTCGAGTTCAAGCCGCCTGAGCTTCAGGGCCTTACGGATATTGAGCTTTATCTCGTCCACGTTGAACGGCTTGGTGAAATAATCAAACGCGCCGGCCTTCATGGCCTCAACCGCGGTATCGACCGAGGCATATGCGGTAATCATTATGACGATGGTCTCGGGGGCCAGTTCCTTGACGGCCTTGAGAAACTCCAGGCCCGTCATGCCGGGCATCTTTAGGTCCGTCAGCACGAGGTCGCATCTGTTCTCCCTGCAGAACTCAAGCGCGGCAGCGGGAGCCGGGAAACTGCGCGCCTCGTAGCCTTCCTTGCGGAGCATTATCTCCAGAAAATCCCGCATGTCTTTCTCGTCGTCTACTATTATAATCCTCGGCGCGCTCATGGCCTTTGTCCTTAATACTTAAAATTGTTTGATAACGGCATAGCCAGGAGACACGACTACGCCCCGACGGCGTCCTTCTTTCTGTTCGCATTCTCCGTCATCAATCCATGCAACGGCAGAAGTATCTTGAAGACCGTGCCGGAGCCGAGGCTGCTTCTGGCGTCGATTGTGCCCTCATGGCTCTCTATAATCCTGTGTATGATGGCAAGGCCGAGGCCAGTGCCGGTATCCTTGGTCGAAAAGAACGGGTCGAATATCCTCTTGAGGTCGTCCTGCTTGATGCCGCAGCCGGTATCCGTCACCAGCACCTCCGCATACGAGCGATGCGCGCCCCCGGACAGACGGCTGTCCGCGGAATTGTCGTTATGCAATATCCTTGAAGTCAAGGTCAAGGTGCCGCCGTTCGGCATGGCATGGGCCGCGTTTACGAAAAGGTTCCAGAAGACCTGCCCTAACTGCCGCTCCAGGCCGTTGACGTACAACCCCTCGCCGAGGTTGCTTTTGATATTGATGCCGGCAGCCTCAGGGCTGTTTTCAAAGACCTTTACCGTGCCCCTTATGACCGCGGCGAGATCGACCCTGTCTCTCTTGCCGGTGGCAGGTTTAGCGAAGAGCAGGTAGTCGGTTATGAGCTTATTGAGCCGTTCGGTCTCGCGCACCACTATCTCCATCAGATGGGCGTTATCTCCGCTCAGACGGAGTTCGTCACTGAGCACCTGTATGGAGCCGCTTATGGAGGCCAGCGGGTTTCTTATCTCATGCGCTATGCCTACGGAGAGTTCGCCAAGGGCCTTGAGCTTCTCGCTCACGCGAAGCCTTTCCTCCATCGCCTTTATCTGCGTCATATCCTCGAAGATGATAATGTAAGCGGCCTCCCCGCCCTCGCCCCTGGAGATGGTATACCCGATACATACCTCTACGCCGTCCTTTTTTCTGAAGTTCTTTTCCGCGCGAAGGCTCTCTCTGGGCGAATCGCCCGGGGCGCCCTGCATCATATCCGGGAATATCTCACGCGCGTCCTTGTAGTATACGTCGCGCAGGTTATACCCCGTAACATGGGTCGCCTCCTTGTTAAACGAGGTTATCCGCAATAGTTCGTCAACGGTCATTATGCCGCTCGTAATGTTCTCGACTATCAGACGATTGAGACTCTCGAGTCTGTCGAAGTCTATCTCCTTCGCTTCAAGCCTCTTTTCGACCTTGGCCATTGACTCGGCAAGATAGCCTGCCAGATACGCAATAATGAAATAAGCAAGGATATTCGTCGTTATGGTCGTAAATACGTCCGCCCACAAAGGCGCGGCCACGTGGACGCCGAAGACCTTGAATTTTGCGGGAAGCACCCTATAGTAGTCAAGGTCTATCAATACGCCATAACAGATGGCGGAGAGGGCTGCCGCGTAAAGACCTCCGCGCTTATTAATGATAATGGCGCCGCCTATGACGACCAACGGATAAAGGACGTGAAGATAGCTCTCCACCCCGCCGGTGATATATACGATAAGCGTTATCAGAAGGATATCCGCCGTGACCTGCATGTAGACGAAGAGCTTGAGGTTGGCTATCCGCTTGAATACGATGGCATAGAAGATTGAGAAGAGACCGACAAGGACAACTATTGCATAGAGGGGCGTAAAATTGATATCTGCGGTGGAGGAGGCCTTTATCTGAAACCACGAGGTTATGCTCAGGAACGCAAGCCCGAGGACAACCCTAAGCACCATCATGGCCAGGAGTTTAGCCCGGAACGCGCTTATGGGGCTTTCCTGCATATCCCGGTTATCCCGCGCTATCCGGCCGCGCCGGCAAGAGCGAATATCGGCAGGTAAAGCGCTATAACCAATCCGCCGACGGTGACGCCGAGGAATGCCATCAACATCGGCTCGATAAGGGAGGTCAGCGCCTCGACCGCCGAGTCAACCTCTTCTTCATAGAAGTCGGCAATCTTGTTGAGCATGGCGTCGAGCGCGCCGGTGGACTCACCGACGCCTATCATCTGCACGACCATGCCAGGGAAGACCTTGGACTCCGCAAGAGGCTCCGCAAGCGTCTTGCCCTGCGACAGACTTACACGCGCCTGCATGATGGCTTCTTTAATAATGGTATTGCCTGCGGTGTTGGCGACGATTTCAAGGGCCTCGAGGATGGGCACGCCGCTGGATAGCATGGTGCCGAGCGTCCTTGTAAAGCGGGCGGTGGAAGACTTTCTTACAAGATCGCCCATGACCGGGAGCTTCAGCAATATGCTGTCAATAATCTTCTTGCCCTTAGGGGTTCCGTTGGCATGCTTGATGCCGAAAAAGACAGCCACGAGAAACCCGACAATTATATACCACTGGTGCTTGAGGAAGTTACTCATGTTAACGACCATCTGCGTGGGCAAAGGCAGCGCCTTGCCAAAACCTGCAAACATGCCCTCGAATATCGGCACGACGAAGATAAGGAGACCGGAGACGATAAGCGTGGCTATGACTATTACCGCCGTAGGATAGGTCATCGCGCTCTTGACCTTACTCTTTAGCTTCTCGGCCTTCTCAAGGAAGCCGGAGAGCCTTGCAAGGATGGTATCGAGGATACCGCCGACCTCGCCGGCGGCGACAAGGTTTACATAAAGGTTATCGAAGACCTTTGGGTGCTTTCTGAGAGAATCGGCAAAGGTTGCGCCGCCTTCAACCGAGTTCTTTACCTCGCCGATGACCCTTTTGAACTCCTTGTTTTCATTCTGGCTGCCCAGCAGGTCGAGACACTGGACAAGCGGCAGACCGGCGTCAATCATGGTGGCGAACTGACGGCTGAAAATAACGAGCTCTTTGGTGGGCACACCCCCGCCGGGCTTGAAACTCTTAAGCTTATCCATGAGGCCGCCGCCCACGCCCTTCTCAGTAACCGAGGTCGCGTTGATCTGCATCCTCTTGATGGTGGCGTTGGCTTGAGCAAGGGTTGCGGCCTCGACCTCGCCGCTGCGTGACTCTCCGGCGATATTCTTACCAGTGTATACGAATGTCGGCATAGTTTTATCTTCTCGTTGGCCGCCCTCGATATTCATAAAAACGAATATAAAGAGAAGCAATTATTGAAACTGTCGCCATTGTCATGAGCCGGACTCACGACGTCAAAAAAAATCTCAGTACCTGGGCGCGCCGTATAAAATCGTCTCTCACAACGGCATGCGATTGTAATTATATCACACTTTTGTCATTCATCAAACCCGGAGACTGAAAGCGGCATGCCGGCCCTACCTCATTGGCGCGCCAGGCTTCACTATTCCGGCATTGGCAAGCATCTGTTTCAACTCATCCGGCTCGGAACTGCGCCCCATCGCCTCGTCCATGTTGATAAGCCGCCTGCCGACAAGATTGACGAGGCACTGGTTCATCGTCTGCATGCCGAACTTGGACTGACCGACCTGCATCTGGGAGTAGACCTGATGGACCTTATCCTCGCGGATGAGGTTCCTTATGGCGGCGTTAGGCACCATTATCTCCAACGCGACGCACCTGCCCTTGCCGTCGGCCCTCGGTATCAGGAGCTGCGAAAGCACGCCCTCGAGCACGAACGACAACTGCGCGCGAATCTGCGGCTGCTGGCCCGAAGGAAATACGTCGACGACCCTGTTTATCGTCTGAACGCATGAGTTCGTATGCAGGGTGGCGAAGCACAGATGGCCCGTCTCGGCGACGGTCAGCGCGGTCTCTATGGTCTCGATATCGCGCAGCTCGCCGAGCAGGACGACGTCCGGGTCCTGACGCAATATATACTTGAGGGCCTTTTTAAAGGCATGTGTGTCATATCCCACCTCGCGTTGATTGACGAGCGCCTTCTTTGACGGATGGAGATATTCTATCGGGTCTTCGACCGTAATGATATGCTCGTGCCTCTCCGAATTAATCTTGTCTATCATGGCGGCAAGCGTTGTCGTCTTGCCGCTGCCGGTGGGGCCGGTAACAAGGATTAGACCGCGCGGTTTTTTACAAAGTTCTTCGAGTATCGGCGGCAGGCCGAGTTCCGTAAAGGACTTTATCTGGAATGGAATAGTCCTGAAAACGCCTGCAACGGTGCCCCGTTGCACGAAAAGATTGCCCCTGAAACGGCTGAGGCCTTTGAGGCCGAAAGAGAAGTCAAGCTCATTTTCTTCTTCAAATTTGTGTTTCTGCGTGTCCTGGAGAATCGTGTAGCATATCTGCTTCGTCTCAACGCCGCTTAGCACCGCCGCGCCGGGCACGGGCTGAAGCGAGCCGTGCACGCGCATCCTCGGCGGGGAGTTTGCGGATAAGTGCAGGTCGGAGCCCCCCTTTTCTATCATAATTTTCAAGAGGTCCTGGAGATTGTACTTTGCTCCCCCGCCGCCTTCGACCGCCATTATCAACTCCTTTCAAGAGAGACCGAGCAAGACCCGTCTCCACGGTATTGGGTCTATTTTAACCCGTAAGGACAGTGGTTAGTGATTAGTATCCACTATCCATTGTCCACTATCCACTAACCACTGTCCACTGTCCCTAATCGGCCATCGTCACCCTCATGATCTCTTCGATGGTGGAGACACCCTCAAGCACCTTGGTGATACCGCTCATACGAAGCGTCTTCATCCCGTCTTTGATGGCAATCCTTTTAATCTCCGAGGTAGGGGCGCCGTTCAACACCGCCTCCTTCAGGGCATCCGTAAAAGGCATGACCTCGTAAAGCGCTATCCTGCCCTTGTACCCGCTTCCGTTGCACGTCGCGCACCCCGCGCCCTTGTAGACCTCAACCCCGGCGTCTATAATGTCCTGCGCGACGCCGAAGGTCTTTAACAAGGCCTCGGACGGCTGTGGGGCCTTGACCTTGCAGTCCTTGCATACCTTACGGGCGAGCCTCTGGGCCAGGATGAGGTTACATGCGGACGAGACGAGGAACGGTTCTATACCCATGTTAAGCAGCCTGTTAACGGTGCCCGGGGCGTCGTTCGTATGGAGAGTGGAAAGCACCAAATGACCCGTAAGCGCGGCCTTGACCGCGATCTCGGCCGTCTCATAGTCGCGTATCTCTCCGACCATGATAACGTCCGGGTCCTGACGCAGGAAGCTCCTCAGCGCCGCCGCGAAGTTCAGGCCGATATCGTCGTGCATCTGACACTGGTTTATGCCGCCGAGATTGAACTCGACTGGGTCTTCCGCGGTCGAGATATTCTCGCTCACCTTGTTAAGGTCTGAGAGGGCTGAATAAAGCGTCGTCGTCTTGCCGGAGCCGGTCGGGCCGGTGACGAGGCAGATGCCCCACGGCTTGTGGATGGCGTGCATGAAGTCGTCAAGGGCCTTCTGCTCGAAACCGAGCTTGGTCATGTCGAGCTGCAGGTTGCCCTTGTCGAGGAGACGCAAGACCGTCTTCTCGCCGAAGAGCGTCGGCAGCACGGAGACGCGGTAGTCCATCTCCTTGTTCTTGGCGAGCTTGAGCTTGATCCTGCCGTCCTGCGGCAGCCTGCGCTCGGCGATATCGAGATTGGCGATGATCTTTATCCTGGACGTGATGGCGTTTCTGAGCTTCATGGGAGGCTTCATCACCTCCTGAAGCACGCCGTCAATCCTGTAACGCACGCGGAAGGACTTTTCATAGGGCTCGATATGGATATCGGAGGCGTTCTTCTTGATGGCGTCGGTGAGTATCATGTTGACGAGCTTGACGACAGGGGCGTCTTCAACGGCCTTCTTGAGGTCGTTGACGTCGACGTCGTCTTCCTCCCTGACGACCTCCATGTCGGTGTCTTCAAAATCGCCGAGCATGCCTTCGAGGTTGGCCTCCGGCGATTCATACTGCTTTTCAATGGCGGCCTTTATGGCGGCCTCGGAGGCGATAAGCGGCTCGACGTTGTAACCGGTAAGGAATTTTATGTCGTCGATTGCGAAGATGTTGGACGGGTCGGCCATGGCCATGACCAACGTGGAGCCGGTCCTGTTAACCGGTATTATCTGGTACTTCTGACAGACGTCCTCAGGTATGAGCTTTACGATTTCAGGGTCGATTTCAGCGGCGGCAAGGTCGATGGTGGGTATCCCGTACTGCCTGCTCAAAAAGGCGGTCAGGTCTTTTTCGGTAATGAATCCGAGCTTGGTGAGATTAAGACCAAGCCGGCCACCGCTCATCTTCTGCTCATCAATAGCCTTTTTCAACTGCTCGGCCGTAATAAGCCTCTCTCTAAGTAGTAGTTCGCCGATTCTATCCGCCATTGCGAGCGCCTGAGAAGAAAATTTTATTTAGCAACAAGTAACTATCATATAAAAAACAGCAAACTGTGTCAAGGTCTTTGCTGTGATTTAAGGAAGCTCTGATTAATTCTGTTATTTGTCATTCCGAGGAGCGCTGTTGCGACGAGGAATCTTGTAACTTGCTGAATTGCCTGCGAAACAAGATTTCTCGCTACGCTCGAAATGACAATTTGGTTGAATTAATCAGAGTTTCCTTAATATCGCCTGCGCGGGGCCCGGAGGCCTTATCGCGCGGCGGCCGTGACGGCTTGAACCAGGCCGGTTACGCGTACTTGCGCGCGGTATGGATGACCTCCTCGGCGAAGAAAGGTTTCCTGATATAAACGTCTATCATCCCCTCCTTTACCCCCTCGAATATGTACCTTTCCGCATCCCTGAAGTAGCCGGTAAAGAGGACGACATGCACGTCGCCGGCGGCCTGTTTTATCTTCCTGTAGGTCTCCAGCCCGTTCATCCCGGGCATGACCATGTCCATGAACACCAGGGAGTAACCGCCATGCTTCATTTTCTCAAGCGCGGCGGCCCCGCTTGTGACGTAGGCGGCGGCAAAACCCGCGTCCTTTAACATCTCGGACATGCCTATCCCGACCGACTCCTCGTCATCGACTATCAGAATCTTTTTCACCCTCTCTTTCTCGCTCAATGCAATATACCTCCTTTCGATAATTACCCGCATGCTCCTCACGAAGGGCGTGCCCGGTCAGGACAGGCCGCGGGGTGAGAGCCTTAGGAGTTATACTCGGCGGCCTGAAGGAGACCCGATAGGCCGGACGGCGCCCGGCAAACCGTGCTTTGCTTCAGACTCATGGCTTGGGGCATACATGCAAACGTTTGTTCAAAACCTTCAACGCGAACGGCCTAAGGCACGGCCGTTGAATCGTCATGTACCGGCAGAAATATCCTGAAGACAGCCCCGGAACCCGGGGCGTTCGCGCCTTCTATGCGGCCGTTGTGCTCGTTCATTATAGATTGCGAAATGGAAAGACCGAGCCCGATATTGAGCCCGCCGCCCTTCTCCTTGGTGCTGAAGAACGGGTCGAACATCTTGTTTAACGCATCAGGCGATATGCCGGGACCGGTATCGCGTATCTCCGCCACCGCATAGCGCGCGCCTGCCTCCTCTTTTTCGTATGTCGAGATGAATATCCTGCCCTTGCCGTGCATCGCGTCGCGCGCGTTCTTGATGATATTCAGCATCACCTCCATTATCTGCCCCTTGTTGGCGTATACCGGGGACAAATCCGCTTTGATATCCTTCACGATATCGATAGCGGAGGTCTTTATCTCCGAGATAAAGAGACACAGCGTAGCGGTTATGACCTCGTTCAGCAATACCGGCGCAAAACCGGAACGGGCCGGTCTTGCATAAGCAAGCATGTCTTGGATGATATACTTGGAGCGCACCGCCGCGTCCTTGACCTTTTCAAGGAAGTAGTACTTCGGGTCGTTCTTATCCGTCCTGGCCATCAGCACCTCGGTGATGCTGAGGATTCCGGCAATAGGGCTATTGAGCTCGTGCGCGATGCCTGCGCCCATCTCTCCAAGCGAGGTCATCTTGGCGGTCTGTATCAGCTTCGATTCGGAGTCCTTCAACCGGCCGTATGCCGTCTCAAGTTCCTTGAGCGTGCTGCTGAGCGCATCGGTGCGCTCGGCCACGGTCTCCTCCAGTTCGCGTATGTTCCTGTTAAGGGTCTGTATGAATCCCTTCCTCTCCGTGGTGTCGCGCCATATCTCTATCATGTACTTCCTGCGCCCCAGTTCCAGCACCGAGGCCGCTATCTCCACTGAAGTAAGCATCCCGTTCTTTCCAAAGAGTTCCGCGTCGCGCAGATACCCCTTGCCGTCAAAGACCCATCTGTCAAACGCGGAGCCGTACTCGGCCTGACTGGCGTCGGGATAAAGCTCCTCGGAAGATATGACAAGGAGTTCCTCGCGTGAATACCCTGTAATCGCCACGGCCGCCGGATTCACGTCCACGAACCTCCTGGTCTCTATATCGATAAGGACTATCGCGTCAACGGCCATCTGCACGAGCTTGGTGTACTTCTCGTTAAGCTCGTTCAACCGGGTGGTGGCCTGCAGAAGGGACTCGGTCATACCGTCAAAGGCCGCGCCGAGATCCTCCAGTTCGTCGCCCGTCTTCAGGTTCAGACGGTATGACAGGTCGCCGGAGGCAAGCGCATCGACCCCGCCCTTGATGTAATTGAGCGGCTTGAGCAGACAGTAGTTCACGGTGGCAAGAACGGCGACGAACGTGGCAACGAGTATGGCGCCGCCCCATATAAGAAAACTCCTGGTGTGAGCGCTGATTATATTCTCGTGGTCCTCGAAGTTCAGCCGCATCGATATGACGCCGGCGACGGCCCCCTCGGCGCCCGTGTGGCAGCGTATGCACGCGCGCTCAAGAAAGACCGGCGAGACGCGGCGCACGGAACTTACGCCGTCTCGTATCTTTTCAAAGACGTCGGATGAGACCCCGCCCAGCGCATCCCTGTCAAGCTCGTCGCGCGCCATTTCGTCCAACTCAGGCCCGTATTGCATGTCCAGCGCCGGACCGTGCAAGACCCTTATCTCGGCCACGCCGTTCATGGCGTTGAAGCGCTCGACTATAGCCCTGTTCTCTTCTCTGCCGCCGCCAAGCCGCATGGAGGTGTATAACTGGTCGAAAAGGGCGTTGCTTAGGCGCTCCGCCTCGTTTATCCCTATATGGCGCATGAGCCTGGTGTCGGAACCGACGTCAAAATATACGAGCATCAATATGCCGGCGAGCAATATTGCGCCGATTATCAGGTTGAATCTCTGCGAAAGCCTGAGTCTCATGGGGTTGGGTAATTGTGTTGATTAGAGTCGGAGGTGTTCAATCTCTTCGCCGGAAACTAAAAATATCATGGGTCGGGGATGGTTATGCTCATGAAGCGGTTATATTGAGATTTTATCGCGGTATACGGGTTTGTCAACAGACACAGGGACGCTGCCGGCGCCACTGCACGGTTTGCGCCCTTTAAACAGACCGGCCGGCCCCTCTGAAAAAGGCCACAAAGTAATCGATGCCCGACCATACCGTAAGTATCAGGGCGGCGGCAAATAACACGAGGCCTATGGACTGAAAGTCCACCCCGAAGAAGGGGTAATGCAACAGGAGAGACACGATGGCGACTATCTGCATGAAGGTCTTCCACTTGCCGAGCCTTGAGGCCGCTATGACCACCCCCATGTCCACGGCTATGGCGCGAAGCCCCGTGACCGCCATCTCCCGGCTTATGAGGATGGCGACGGCCCACGCGGGAATCCTGCCTGACGGGATGAGCATTATGAGAACGGTGGTGATGATTATCTTGTCGGCAAGCGGGTCAAGGAACTTGCCCAGCGTGGTCACCGACGACCAGCGCCGCGCCAGATAGCCGTCGAGCCAGTCGGTCGCGCATACGAGCGCGAATATAGCGGCGGCCGCCACGCTTAACAACCTGTCCGGAGAAAGGAGCAATAAGACGAGCACGGGGGCGCATACAATCCTGATGACGGACAGGCTATTGGGAATATTCAGATAACGCACCTGAGTTTCAGACCGCATCACGCTACCGATTTTGAGAAGATTATTCCGCAGAGGCTTTATACTGCTTATGATACCGCGAGACGCGCTTCACATAATTGCGCGTCTCGGCGTACGGCGGCACCGAACCGTATCTGAGAACGGCGTTTTCTCCGGCGTTATAGGCGGCGACCGCCAGTTTGACGTCATAGGAGAATAGTTTGAGAAGATATTTGAGATAACGTATCCCTCCGTCTATATTCTCTTCGGGGTTGAAGACGTCGCTTACGCGATAGAGTTTAGCGGTATCCGGCATCAACTGCATAAGCCCCTTTGCGCCGGCGGTCGAGACGGCGTTGGCGTCAAAATCAGACTCGGCCTTTACTATGGCCTTGGCAAGCAAAGGGTCGACGCCGTGCTTCAACGCGCTCCTGTTGATAATCTCGTCGTAGTTACCGCGTGAATACGTCTTGTCGGGGTGATAGACCGTCCCCTTCTCGCGCATCATCCAACGGTAATTCGCCGAGACCGGCACGTTGGTGAAATGTATCACCCCGGCCCGGTCGGTAAAACTGTAAAAATCGGCCCTAACGGCCGCGGCGGAGAAAAGGACCGCAATGGACGCCGCTATGAATATCCCCGATAACTTCATCTCTAACCACCCACAATAATAAAACCGGTCACGGCCGGAAGGACGCGCCAACGCCTTATATCCGTTCATACGCATGAGAAAAGGCCGCGCCTGCCGCGCGTATTGATTCTACCACGTATTTAGAGTCTACAATGTGTTCTGCAAAAGGGCAAGTATTTTTATCACAAAAACCCGGATACGCGCATATTTTACGCCTGGCGCATGAAAGCGGGCCGCCAACTCATACACTGTTGACAAAGACGCATATATGGCATATCGTAACTGTAACCCTGCTTAAGACGGAGAAGATATTGGAGATAAAGAGCGATTTCCTCGTTATCGGAAGCGGCATAGCGGGCCTGAGCTTCGCGCTCAAGGCCGCCAGCCACGGCACCGTAACCATACTCACAAAACGGGAGGTCCGCGAATCAGCCACCTTTTATGCGCAAGGCGGCATCGCCTCGGTCACGAGCATGGAAGACACCTTCGAGGCGCATATAAAGGACACGCTCGACGCGGGCGCGGGGCTGTGCGCCAGAGACGTCGTCGAGCTTGTGGTGCGGGACGCGCCCGCGCGCATCCATGAACTTATCGAGCGCGGTGTGAACTTCACGTCCAGACAGACAGGGACAGGCATTGAACTCGACCTCGGCAGAGAAGGAGGGCATTCGAAAAGACGCATCGTCCACGCCGCCGACCTTACGGGCAAGGCCGTTGAAGACGCCCTCGTCAGCGAGATATTGGCTAACAAGAACATCACGGTCTACGAGAACCACATCGCCATCGACCTTATCCCCCACTCCAAATTCGTCAAAACGAAAACGCCTGAGCCCGGCGCCGAGACCGTCTGGGGCGCCTACGCGCTGGACAAGACCACAGGCTCGATTCATGCCTTTGTTGCAAAGGCCACAATCATCGCCAGCGGCGGGGCGGGCAAGGTCTACCTCTACACAAGTAACCCTGACATAGCCACGGGAGACGGCATCGCCATGGCATGGAGGGTCGGGGCCGAGATATCCAACATGGAGTTCATACAATTCCATCCCACGTGCCTGTATCACTCAAAGGCCAAGAGCTTTCTTATCTCCGAGGCCGTGCGCGGCGAAGGCGGCATATTAAGGCTCTCCAACGGCGAGCCGTTCATGAAAAGACACCACCCGATGGCCGACCTCGCCCCGCGCGACATCGTGGCCAGGGCCATAGACTACGAGCTCAAAAAGAGCGGCGACGACTGCGTCTATCTCGACATCAGCTTCAAACCGCCGGAGTTCATAAAGACCCGATTCCCGAACATACACAAGAAGTGCCTTGAGTTCGGCTACGACATGACTACGACGCCCCTGCCGGTGGTCCCGGCGGCCCACTACGTCTGCGGCGGGATAAAGACCGGCATGGACGGCGCAACGAACATCAACCGTCTCTACGCCATAGGCGAGGCCGCGTCAACCGGCCTGCACGGCGCAAACAGGCTCGCCTCGAATTCCCTCCTCGAGGCCCTGGTATTCGCGGCCAGGGCGAGCAGCCACGCCGCAAGCCTTGCCGCGCTCACGGGCGTGCTGCCGGATATACCGCAGTGGGAGGCAGGCGAGTCCGTGGTCAGCGACGAGGCCGTCGTCATAACTCAGAACTGGGACGAGATACGGCGATTCATGTGGAACTACGTCGGCATCGTCCGCACCGACAAGAGACTTGAACGGGCGTGGAGGAGGATGACGCTCCTCAAAAACGAGATAAACGAGTACTACTGGAACTTCACGGTCACGAACAACCTCATCGAGCTGCGCAACATCGCCACGATTGCCGAGCTCATCATCCGCTCGGCCCAGTTGCGCAAGGAGTCGCGCGGCCTGCACTACAACCTCGACTGGCCTGAGCGCGACGACGCCAACTGGCGCGTTGATACGGTAATCAAAAGGACGGACAGAGACGACGCAAGGCATGGCGGGAACGGGCGATAGACCCGCCGCCTGCTGCGCGCTTTCTCTGTGCCGTCAGGAGTTTCCTCCTGACGGCGGTACCCGGCGGATGGCAGGAGGAAACTCCCGCCATCACACTAATTTTCAGTCCCGTCAGGAGTTTCCTCCTGACGGCGGTGCCCGGCATATGGCAGGAGGAAACTCCCGCCATCACATTAAAGCCCCCCCTCACTCCTGTCAATCCATTCACATCATACACATTATGAGCAAGCAGCCAGACGACAACCCGCCGGGATAAATTCGGTTGACACTGTCCGGCATTAAGTATATCCTTCTATATATCCATATAACAATTTGAAGGTAGCGGCCAAAAAAACAGGACTTGCATCTCCTATTTTTTTTGCTGAACAAAGTTTAGAAGCATATCCTCCTAATATAGCTTAAAGGGATAGCCGCCTTGAAGATAAAGCATAAATTCCTCGCCGTATTTATCGTACTCATCCTCCTGTCGCTCATAGCAACGAGCTACGTCAACTTCTCCATCACAGAAGACGCGGTAGTGCAAAACGCGCTCAGGTCGATGAGCAACGACATCACGCTCATCTCGGCCGACGTGGATGCATTCCATGAAAAGGCCAAGAGCGAACTCGTATTCGGGATAGAATACCCCGTGTTCAAGGAATACTTTTCGCTGAGCGAGACGAGGGCCGGGAAGAAATACGACAAGAACAACGTCCTTCAATTCAGCCCCGCCCAAAAGAGGCTTAAAGACAAACTCGACGCATGGACGCTTTTCATACAGAGCAAATTCCCCATCGCCGAGACATGCCTCATCGACGCCCACGGCCAGGAACACACAAGGATAACCTACGGCAAGACCGCCGAGGCCGACGACTACTCGCACGACGAGAGCGCGGCGCCTTTCTTTGCCCCAACGCTCAAGCTCGCCAAAGGTGAGGTCTACGTCCAATCGCCGTATATGTCCGCGGACGCAAAGAGATGGGTCTTCGCCTATACGTCTCCGATTGTCCTTGACGACGGCACCAAACCGGCCTTCTACCACTTCGAGATACCGCTTGAATACTTTCAAAAACTCCTCGAAGGCAAGCACTCGGGCAGAACCCTTGTCATAGACCAATCCGGCCTCATAATCGCGGACAGCAGAAATAAGATAGATACCGTTCTTAAGCAGACCGGCAATCCCAAGGGCGGCGAAGAGAGGCTCAAGGACTATCTACCCGCCGTCGGCGGCATATCCGGTGACGCAAAATTCGCGAATCTTATAGACAAAATGCTGGCGGGTTCCGAAGGGACCGGCGTCTTTGCCGGCGACAACGAGGATATGTATCTCGCCTATAAAAAATTGTCGACCTTCGGCTGGAGGGTCGTGCAGATAAAATCCTACTCCGAGCTTCTCGAAGGCTCGTCATCGCTCGGGGCCATTAAACAGACGATTGCCGTCAGCGCGGTCATCGCCGTGATTGCGGCCATAATCATCACGTTCATCGTCTCGAACAGGATAACCAAGCCTCTCCTTGCGCTAACGAACGCCGCCCGGCACGTGGCCGAGGGAGACCTGAGCGTCAATCTGCCCACGATAACATCGAGGGACGAAGTCGCAAGCCTCCAATACGCCATGCAGAACATGATGGACAACCTCAAAAAGATGATTTCCGAGATCGAGGGCATCTCCAACCTTGTAGACGAGGCAAGCGTTGAAATAAAGGCCAACACCGTGAACATGGCCAACGGGATGGAGGACCAGGCCAACAAGTCAACGCAGATAGCCACCGCCTCGGAAGAGATGTCCGTCACCATCAACGAGATAGCGCGCAACACGACGTCCATAACCGAGACCGCCGTAACGGCGACAGCGCTCGCCCACAACGGCGAAGGTATCGTCGCAAAATCCGTTGAAGAGGTCAAAACGATTGCCGTGATGGTCGAAGACCTCGCTCAAAACATCAAGACGCTCGGCGGCCGCTCGGAGGAGATAGGCAACATCATCGACGTGATAAACGAAATAGCCGAGCAGACGAACCTGCTCGCCCTGAACGCGGCAATAGAGGCCGCGCGGGCCGGAGAACAGGGCCGCGGGTTCGCCGTAGTCGCCGACGAGGTAAGAAGGCTCTCGGAGAGGACGGCCAAGTCAACGCTTCAGATAGACGGGATGGTAAAGGCCATTCAGAGCGAGGTCCAATCCGCCGTAAAGGCCATGTCCGAGGGGACAAAAAAAGCCGGGGCCGGGGTCAGGCTCTCATTCGAGGCCGGAAAGGCGCTGGGCGAGATAGTAGAGAGCGTGAAAGAGCTTCACGTAAAGGTCGAACAGATCGCCACCGCTACGAACCAGCTCTCCAACGTCTCTGAGCAGATAAGCACGGACATAGGGATGGTTGCATCCGTATCAAAAGACACGAAAGACGGCACGGAGATAGTAATCGGCTCGGCCTCGAAACTCACGGAACTTTCCAAGACCCTTCAAAGCGCCCTCTACCGTTTCAAGCTATAATCAAAGTCAAAGCCTTTTGTCATTCCCGAGGTCTTAGTCGGGAATCCAGTACGCATGAAGATAGAAAAAACTGGATTCCCGCCGGAGACACGCGGGAATGACGTATATCCGTAGCTCAGGCCAACAGGTCTGATACTGCGCGTCCAGCGCCCGTTGTTCAGGGCTAAACCCTGAGCGACACAAAATGAAATGCGTGTAGTCCAGACAGGCAGTCTGAGCCTGCGCTACTACAACGGAACGTAATTAATCAGGACTTCCCTAACGCCCGGCTTCAACCGCGCAGGTTTCCAACCGCTCCTGCGGCGGCAGGCCGCGGTGGAATGCATGCCGGAAAGTTCGCGCTAAACCTTAACGGGCGTGGCGGGCCTCGGCAGGCTCGGCAGATGAAAGCGCATGGTGACGACCGTTCCCTTGCCCGGTGTGCTCTCGACGGTTATCTCGCCGCCGTGGTCCTGGATTATCCTGTAGGCGATGGTCAGGCCGAGTCCCGCGCCCTGGAACTTCGAGGTCTGAAACGGGTTGAATATCGTGCGCAGGTCGTCTTTGCCCATGCCGCAGCCGTTATCGCTGACGACAAGCAGCATGGTGTTGTCAAAGGTGGGTTTTGTCTCTATCTTTATCTCGCCCTTCTTTTCGATTGCCTCCACCGAGTTCTGCAGGACATTGAAGACGGCCACGCGAAGATTGCCCGCATCCATGTCCATGGGCGGAGGCTGGGGCATCAGCTCGGTCTTTATGGTTATCTCCTTGCCCTCGTTATCTACAAACTCCCCGGCGTCCCGCACGGCCCCGGCGATGACGTTGTTTATATCCCCTTTGACGAGCGTGGAGACGAGTATCGTCTTGTACTCGTCAACCCTGTGAAGCATGCGCTCCAAGCGCTCGACCGACTTTATGATGCGCTCGGCATACTCCCTGTGCTGAGGGTCCGTCTCGTGCTCGTAGAGCCTTCGCGCCATGCCGCCTATGGCGGTCAGCGGGTTACGCACCTCGTGGGCGATGCCGTCAACCATCTCGCCGAGAGCGGCCATCTTCTCGGTCTCGCGCAGCTTCGTCTGAAGGGCGCGCATCCTCAAGAGAGACTTGACGCGCGCCGCGACCTCCTGCAGGCTGTATGGCTTGCTGATATAGTCCTCCGCCCCGACCTCAAGACCGAGGACCTTGTCCTCGACCTCGGCCTTGCCGGTGAGCATGATGACCGGCAGATAGCGGGTCTCCTCCCTTGACTTCAATCGGCGCAGCGTCTCATAGCCGTCCATCCTCGGCATCATGACGTCAAGGATGATAAGGTCGGGCGCGAATATCGGCACCTTCTGCAGTGCCTCTATCCCGTCTCTGGCCTTCTCAACCTCGTAGCCTACCCGCTCGAACTTCGCGCTAAGGAGCACCAGATTGACATCCTCGTCGTCCACTATGAGAATCCTCGGCCTCATCTCGCACCCATCCCTGACAAAGCATCCCTCAACTTCCGATAAAAAACGCCCTTATCCATGTTACCGGCGGCCTCGTTGATTGAAATAAGTCCGTCCAGGGCGAAGGCCGCCTCCCTCGCCGTGCCGGAAGCGCTCGCCACCGCATAAAGCCTGTTGAGCGAGAATAACGCATCTTCTGTACGCCCGATCTTCATCTGTAGAGCCGATATCGAGACAAGGTCGGCCGCAAGCCTTGAGTTGTCCCCTGCCTCGCGGGACGTCTCGTAGGCGCGCTGGTAATAATCGAGCGCGGGGGCGTCGCTGCCTTCGCGGATATCCGCCTCGGCCAGCGCCCTGTACGAGTTCGCCGTCTCCGGCGCGTCGAGCGCACCCGCGTTCAACCTGAGCGCGTCAACAAGGACGGACTTCGCCGCGGCCGTCTTGCCTGAGGCGACGAGTATCGCCGCCTTGAGGTTCAGCCGGCCGCCGCTCTTCACGCCGAGACGTTGGTCAATGGCCAGGGCCGCCTCGATATGCGTCCACGCCGCGTCATGATTTCCGGTCAGGTAATCGGCCTTGGCAAGCGTTGCATAGGCCTCGGAAAGGTTCTTGTCGTCTTTGAGGAGCTGAGCGAGCGGGACAGCGTCCGCGAGCCAGGCCCGCGCCTCAATGTAGCCGCCAGTGACGACGGCGACCCTCGCAAGGTTGATAAGGTCAAGGAGTTCGCCCTCGCGGTTGTCAACCGACCTGTCAAGCCTGAGCGCTTCGGCAAAGGCCGAGCGCGCGCCGGCGTAATCGCCGATGCCGTAAGCATCCACGCCCGCAGCCTTCATCTCGTCGCCTTTTATATGTATGGGGGACGCCTTCTTTTTATCAACTGAGGCGCATCCTGTCAAGACCAAAAATATCGCGGCCAGCGCCAATATGGATATGTGATAACGACGCGTCATTTCACGGCCTCCGGCTTGACATCCGGCATCAATGTGCCAGGCGGATATGCGTCGAGCGGGAGAAGCTCAGGACGCTTTACCGGCTCCGGCGCTGTCAGGCTCCCTACCCACCCTTCCCTGACGCCCTTTATAAGCCCCTTGCCCTCGCTGGCGGCTGCGGAAGCGTCCGTGATAATCCCGCTTATCCGGGGGGTCTCCTTTGCAAGGGCGTTGCTGAGCGTCTTTACGTTCTCCATTGCATGGTCAAGCTTGCCCACGGCCGCGTTGGCCTTCTCAAGTATGCCGTCCACCTTGCCGGCCGCTGGCGCAAGCCCCTCACTCAGGGTCTGGAGGTTCTTGCCTGTCTTGACAAACGAGTCCATGGCCGGCGTGGCGCGCGCGTCAAGGTTTACAACGAGTTGATTTATCGAGCCTACCGTCCGGTCTATGCCGCTGCGCGTCTGCCTCAGCTCGGCGGTAAACTCCCTGATATTCGTAATCGACGCCTTGAGGTCTCCCTTGGGGTCGTTGACGTAATGTATGATATCGGCGACCTCCTTGAGTATGGGCTTGGCCCCCTCTACAAGGGCCTCGATGCCGCCGCTCTTGACAAAGCCTATCTCGTCGCCGTCCTCCAGCACCCGGCCGCCGTCACCGCCGAGGGCTATCTCGATGAACGCGTCGCCTATGAAACCCTCCTTGCCGAGCCCGGCCACGGAGTTGCTGCGCACCCACTTCTCGTACTTCTTGTTTATCTCAAGGGTCACCTTCACGCTGGCCGCCTCGGTCAGGTCGATCTTCTTCACCCTGCCAATCTTGAAGCCGGACAGCTCCACCGGCATGCCGACCTTGAACCCGGCCCCGCTCGCGGAGGTGAAGTATATCTGGTATTTATGCGTGAAGATATCCTTCTGTATGCCGATAAAGACGATGATGACGATTATCCCGGCCACGGCGGCCGCCACCAGCGCCCCTATCTTGACCTCGAGGCCTTTAAACCTTTTATCTTTATCCGTATTCGCCGCCATTTACAAAAACCCCTGTGGATTATACGCATAACGCGGAGCTGTCCGTCACGCGGATGCGCCGTCTTCGGTTATCCTGTTGTTTTCTATCCGCAAGACCCTGTCGGGCTTGACAAAGGCCGCGTCGAACTTATCGGTTGACGTGACCAGCAGCAGCCTGGAGCCCGCGCCGGCGTGGTAACCCAATATCAACTCGAACAAACGCGCCCTCTCACCCGAGGTAAGCCCGTCGCCGAGGTTCTCGCAGATGATTATCTCCGGGTCAAGGGCGAGAGAGCGCGCGATTGCAATCTGTTTTTTTGCATAGTTCGGCAGCGGCCCGGGCAGCTCCCACGGGTCTCCGGTAAACCCGGTGGAATCCAGAAGGCTGCGCGCCTTCTTCATGGCCTCGTCATGCGGCATATCCGTGTGATAAAGGAGCGGCAGCGCGCAGTTCTCGATGACCTTGAGGTTGCTTATCAGGGCGTTATCCTTGATGATGAGCCCAAGCCTGCAGCGCAGGGCGTTCAAGGCGCCGGCATCCAGCACTGAGATATCGTGACCGAGGACGCGGACAGTCCCCTTGTCCGGGCGCTCAACGCCCGCAAGCCAATTCAGGAAGAGGCTCTTGCCGGAGCCAAGCGGCGCCGCAAGGAAAACCTTCTCCCCGTTGCCGAGACTCAGATTAACGTCTTCGAATAGCAGGCGTCCGTCGCCGGAATAGGCGTATACGTTGGTTAACTCGACAAGCGCCGGCACATATCACCGCCTGGCCGCGGCAGCGGCCTTACATGTAGAATATCGAAGTTATAACCGCGTCCAGAAAGAAAACGGATGTGAGGCTCCGCATGACGGCGCGGGTCGTCACCTGCGGTATCTGCGTTATGCTCTTTCTCACGAGAAGCCCCTGATACGAGCACACAGCGCCTATTATAAGTCCGAAGACGGCGCTCTTCAAGAGCGAAACGGCTATGTCAAGCAGCCCCATCGCCTCAAGCAGGCTTGCGAAGTATGCGTGAAAGGTAACGCTGCCGCCGAAACCGGCCAGCACGAAACCGCCCACGATGGAGACGGCCTCGAAACAGAAGGTCAGCACCATGACGCTTACCGCCGTGCCGATTATCCTCGGGGCCACGAGATAACGCACAGGGTCTATGCCCATCAACTCAAGGGCGGTAAGCTCGCGGCCTATCTTCATGCTCCCGAGTTCCGCCGCAATGGCCGTGCCGCTCCGCGCTATCACTATGACGGCGGCAAAGACAGGCCCGGCCTCCCTGATAACGACCCAGACGAGAATCTTTCCGACAAGGGATTCGCCTCCGAGCCCCGGCAGTATCGAGAGCGCCTGGGCGACGACCACAAAACCGAGGATAAGGGCTATCCACGAGATGATGGGCACGGCCTCGTAACCGGTGAAGTAGACCTGCCTGAAAAAAACGTCCACGACCACCCTGCGCCCGCGCTTCATCCCTGTAAAGGCGGCGCTTAGCGCATAGATGATAAGGCTCCATACGGAGGAGACCTCTCTGGCTCGCGCAAGCGCGGCGCGCCCTATATATCCGAAGAGATTAATCAAATGACAGACCCCAATCCGGTTGTTAAAAACCAATCCCCCGTCACCCCGCTAATAGGGGCGCCGGGGGATAATCAGTATATGGGTGAGCGCCTCTGTCTAAAACTCGGCCTTTAGCGCGGCGTAAGGGCCTTTAAGCGTGAATGCGCCGAGGTTATTATCCTTCTCAAAATGGAACTTCAAGACCCTGTATCCGCCGGAGACCGAAAGAAACGCCGCCAGTTTCATGGTGACCGCCGCCTCGGCGTCATAGAGGTACTTGTCCGAAGCGACCTTGGCGCCCGTAGCCTCGGCGCTGATGTTTATCAGATACGGCAGCCCGACCTGAAAGAGAAACCCCATTGTCGGCACCGCCACCTTCATCGACTTCGACTCGTTAAGCCCGGCGGACGGGGCGTTTATGCCGGCGCTTATATCGAAATACTTTATATCGAAGATGTAGCCGGCCTTGTTGTTGAGCTTATCGACGGCGTCGTACTCCCATCCGAGACGATGGTAGTTCACCTTCAACTCGGACGTAACCGGGGTCGAGGCCGAATAGGTCTTGCCGTTAAAAACGACGCTCCTGGATATGGTCGCGGCAGCGTTCCACTTGAGCGGCACAAAGGAGTACCTTATCTTGTTGGAGGCGTCGCCGAGCGAAGCGCGCACCTCCCAGAATTTCTTCTTCTTCTCGAAACCAAGGTCGCCGACCGGATCCAAATTCGTGCCGTCGGAAGAGCCGTTGGATATCCTTATCTTGCTGTCGAAAGAGGTGAACCAGTACCTGCCCTCGACTGCTACAAGGGCCATGGCGTCCGAGGCGGCAAGAACAGCCATGACCGTCAGCAATAGGGTTATCAGAGTCTTCTTCAAACGTATGCCTCCTGAAGGATACAGGTAACGGCGGGGTTGGAAGATATCCGCCGTTCCTTCAACAACACCGCGCCAACACAGCTCGTCACTTTCGCCCACAGGTAAGAAGGCCGGGGCAGGCCTTAACCTGCCCCGGCCTGAAGGACATTATCCGGTCTGATTCAGGAAAGACAAACACCCATGCCTCAATCAGCGCATCTGCCCAATGCCATTGCCGTTACAAAACTCCCCGCCGTTAAAAAAAACAGAGCGGGAATTGAGCCTACTTGAGGACAAAGACGACCTTTGCGCCCTCAAGATAGTGGCTGTTCTGGTTCGACGTGAATATCGCGCTCGCGTCGTCCGGGCCGACCTCGACGTCGGTCGACTTGACGACCCCGCTTATCTTGACGACCGCCGGGTTTACCGCGCCGCGCTCGCCAAGCAGCGCCTTGGCCTTGCCCACGTCATTCGTGTACTCGGCAGCGCCGCGCTCAACGAGGATATTCTGGGCGACCTTGGCCGGGTCGTATACGACCTCGCCGCTCTTTGTCATTACCCTGTTTATAAGGGCCGGCTTGAACGGCTGCTCGCGCACGTCGAGTATCAGGCCGTCGTAATTGACCACAGCCGCAGGCGCGACAGGCGGCGCCATGTAAGGCGGGGCAGCCGAGGGCGCCATAAGCATCTGCGGCAATAGCGAGCCGACAAGGCCGTTGGAACCGGTCATGGGCATGGAGAGGTATACGATGGCAATCTCGCTTACCGGGTCATAGACCTCTTTGACGACCTGCGCGCCCTTTACAAGGCCCTGTACCGTGGCCCTGATGGTGTCGGATGCCGCCGCAGCCGAGACGACGGTCGTCTCGCCGCTGATGGCTATGCCGTCAACCACCTCGGACAGCTCCCTTGCGGCCATTATCTTTGCGGCGCGCAGCGCCATAATCCTCTTCTGCGCGGGCGACATCGGCCTGTCTGAGGGGGCCGCGCCCTCGCCCTTTACAACGAGCGCGCCGCTGACGAGCGCCTTGCCCGTGTCCCTGACCTCCTGCGGCATATCGGTTTGCGCCATAGCCGAGACGGCAAAAAGAAGAACGAATAACGGTATTAAAAGGAACTTTTTCATCCATCGCCTCCTTGACAGTTAATTGCCCGCCCTATAAAAAAGCATGGGCGGCGGGATTCATGCTCCCCCTCATTTCAAAAAGAGAGGGCAAAACGCATCCCCTCTTTCAAGAGGGGAGGTTGATACTCCCCCCATTGAAAAAGGGGGGCCGGGGGGGATTTTAATTAATGTTTATCCTGTGCCTTAAAACCCTTATCGCGAGTATGGCCTCCGCGCCGTCAACGACCGCATCGGGGCGGAAGTCGCCGGAAAGCTCGGTCTCCATGATGCTGCGCGTCGTCACGCTCATGACGGCGTTATACCATGCGGCGGAAGGCGCGACGTCCGGGAACGGAGACTTGTCCTGCCCGAAATAGGCGCTGGCAAGCTTCTCGTCGCCCGTGAGCTTTATAAGGACGTCTTCGAGCACCATGGCGAACTGCTTGCGCGTGACCGGCTCATCCGGCCTGAACAGATACGCCCGCGTGGTCTCGTCATATACAGGCTCAAGCCCGCGCACGCCCCACTTCATCAGGGTCAGTATCTCGCCCTTGAACGGGCTTGCCATCACGTCGGCAGGCGTAAAATCGGCCTTCATCTTTGCCAGGTTCGATTCGGACGGGATGCGCCCGGCGAAGAGCTTGTCGACCTTGAGCTCGTCGACCAGGAGTGCCGCCATGTCGGCGCGCGTCACTGACTCCTGCGTCGCTATGGTCTTACCCACGTCGCCGACGGTGATGCCGGCCATTGCCCTTACTATCTTGTCGGTCTTGTTCCAGTACTTCTCGGCAAGCGGCGCCCACCTGCTCGAGACCTTCTCGTTTATGACGTCAGCGAACCTGTCCCTTGCGGACTGGAAGACCTTGCCCTCAAGATAGGCTCTGCCCATGTAATACATCGCCGCTTCCCTGCCGTCGTAGTAGAGGAGCTTTCTATCGTCCACCTTGAGCTTCATCGCCGCCTTGTAGTGGTCTTCGGCGTCGTTGAGCCACTTGCCGGGCTTAAGAAGCATGTCGCTGCGTATGGCCGCGACGTGATACGCAAACGCGTCCTCGTCGGTATTTGCATTCTTCTCCGACGTCTTGAGCGACTCGGCAGCCTTGTCAGCGTCGACCTTCATATAAGCCGCGTCCTTCTGCGCCTTATACTTGGCAACGGCCTTCTCCGAGTTCACGATACCGAGGCCCGAATAGGCCGGGCCGAAGCCCTGTTCGCAGGTAATCGCCCTCTGGAACTTGCCTTCAGCCTCGTCTACATTGCCCTGCTCGACCAGCTCCATGCCCTTGAGATAATGATGCTGCGGGTTATCCTCCGGGGTAATACATTCGGACACGTGCTTGGCGCAGCCGGCCGATATCAGAAAAAGCAGCGCCAGGCCTATCAACGGGAACCTACCAATCTTAGTCACGTTTGCAACCTCCTTTATTTGATTACAACCTGAGACTTGTATGTGGGATGTAGTATGTGGGATGTGGCAAAGTCTTCTATGCTTTCCGCCTTCCACTTCCCACATCCTACATCCCACCTCCCTTTTTTGCCTGAAAACTACCGCGACTGCCGTATCACGTCCCCTGCCTGAAAACCGCTCCCCGCGCGCACGGACGCCTCGGATATCTTCTCGTTCTGATGCGCCGTAAGCGTTATCTCGCCTATCTTCTTCTCGCGCTTGCCTATGACCCTTCCGGTATCCGGGTCAACGAGGTCCTGACCGGGACGGAGCACGTCGAATACCGAACCTTCCGGCAGACGGGACCTCATGCCGGCCTTGATTATTATGACGGAGCCGTCAACGGCAAGCACCCTGCCCTGGAACGGCTGCTGGTTGAGTTTTTCCACCATCCTCGTCATGGCCTTGGTAAGCGCATCGCGCAGCGCGCCCTCGCGAAGTCCCACGTCGGCCGTGGACTTTGAACCGAGACCCAGCACGCCCCCTGTCTTTTTCCTGTATTCGCCCATACCGGATTCGGCGACGAGGCTCCTGCCGGTGGCCACGTCAACAAGGGCGTAGTCCACCTGTACGCGCGCAATCTGGGTCTTGCTCTGAGCGACCAGCACGTTGGAGCCTTCCTCAAGCTCGGAGTATGATGTGATGGAGCCTGATATCCTGTAATCCACCGACTCCATGCCCTCGGCCGCGTTCTTCAGCCCGGTCTTTACTGCCCCGGTCTGCTGCAGGGCTATCATCTTCTCCTGTGCGCGCATATCGTCGTCCGTAAGGCTTATCGGCTCGAGGCCGGACTTCTTCACGATGGTGCGCAGGATATCGGTCGCGGCCTCGCCTATGCCAAGCACCCTGCCGGGCGTCTTGTTGGCGAACGTAAGTATCGCCACGTTATACTGCGGCCCGTTGTACTGCGCGCCCGCCTCTTCAAGTTTTCCGGTCTGACCGGTGACGCTGACGTCCTCCTTTACCGCTCCGGTTATGGTGGGCGAGCATGAGGCCGTTGAGATGAGCATTGCCGAGAGCACGGCCAGGAGGCCAAGATTCATCGATAACTTTCTTTTAGCCATATTTTCACCCCTTTAAATAATAACCCGGTTTTAACGGCCCGGACGGTCAGTGCCACCGTTTTAACGTAGCGCAGGCCTTCAGGCCTGCATCTGTAAAGTGAGAACAGCCCACCAAAACTACCAGTGAACCGAAATGATGGACAGCGCTACCCTGCTTGACTAACCGCCTGTCATCTCCCCTCTCGGGAAATCAGACATTATCCTGTCGAGCATCTCTGACGATTCAAAATACAAATGGACGCCGAAGGCCTGGGTTACAAGCTGCTCGCCGAGCGAGAAGAGGGCGGCGTTGCCAACGGACTTTTCATGATGGCTGTACGAGGTCTTCCAATCAGACAGGCCCGGCACGCCTGCAAGCCCAGGTATCGCACTGGATATCTCGTCGTCGCTCCTGTCCGTCACCTGGGAGAGCGCGGCTATGCCCGCGCCTATCTCGCCCGCGCTGTGTATCTCGCTCTTGACCCCTGCGGCGCGCGACCAGACGACCGCGCCGGTCTTCACATCGACGAGCTTGAAACCGGCCCTGACCTTGTTGACGTTATAGACGCCCGTCGTTATCGTGTTAAAGTCCAGCAGATACCCGTACAGGAGATAATCAACCCCGAGTTCCGCGCCTATGGCCTGAGGGGTGGTCAGGTCGAGCTGAGCCCCGAGCGTTATGCCCATGCGGTCGGCCAGTATCCGGTCGACGTCCGCAAGCGGCAGGTTCCTGTAGCGGGCCTTGCGCATCCTTTCAATTGCCTGCTCGCGCACCATCTGCGGGCCGTCCACGTCGTTTGTCGCGTTATAGACGGGCAAGACGGCTACGGTGCGAACGAAACGTGCCTCATCCGGGTTGCCCTTGAACGCGGCACAGGCGCTCAAAACGGACGCCATGACACAGATTAGCAGGATATAAAAGGCGCCTGGCCGCCGCCTTGAGACGCCTCTATCCGCCATCTACTCCCCTTGACAAAACACTTAAGGAACCTCTGATTAATTCATTTCTTTTCTGTCATTCTGAGGAGCGAAGCGACGAAGAATCTCGTAACTTGTTGAATTTCTTAGAAGCGAGATTCTTCGCTTCGCTCAGAATGACACCATTGTGGAATTAATCAGAGGTTCCTTAATAATATTAAAGCGTTACATCATGCGTCTTCTGATTGTTTCGCAGCAAGGCTCGGCGCGCCGCTGCCCCAGGCCTTACTGCCCCTGCATCACCGCGTCTATGGTATTCGCGGACGTGGACAATATCCTGATCCTCCCGTTCGGAAGCCTTGCAAGGTCGTCGGCAATCTGCTGGGCCGGGACCTTCACGTCAAGGTCGAATACGGCTGTGCCGTCTTCAAAACGCCGCTGGTATATATTGACCACGCCTCTGATGTTTTTCTTGAGAATATTCTTGAAATCAGCCGTCTTCGTGTAATCGGCAAGGCCGGCAATCCTTATCGTGACCGTGTTGCCGCGTGTCCATTTGGCGATAATCTGCTCTATCAGCTTGTCCGCCGCCTCGGACGCGGCCCTTGCGGATGCGTCCACACCGCCGGAAGTCTTCGATATGTGCCTTGACGCCCCGTGCCCCTTTGCGCTGGCAAGCACCGTGCCATCATCCACGCGTATCACGTCAACGGAGATATCGGCAAGGTACGAGCCGATAGTTGAACCTGCAAGCCTCATCCCCTCGGTCACTACGGATTTTCCCTTGACCACGAGTTCGGCGTTCAGGCCGCGGCCAATCCTGCGCGCCCTGTCCCTGGAAAGCCCGGATGACGAACCTCCAGGCACATCGGGCGAGGCTGAGATATCCACGACCTGAAACCCCTTGTTCAAAAAGACCTCTTTCATGGACGACTCAGCAGCCGGCATCTCGGAATCGTCGCCTTCGACAACGCGCAGGGTATCGTTATCAAGGCCAAGCCCCTTTTCAGTTATAAGAAAGAGTATGCGCGGCTTTTCGACCTTGACCATCAGGAGGCCCAACGCGTCGAGGTCGTTTCTTATCTCCCCCATAGCCACGGTCGCATGGACCGTAACCTGATAGGTATCCTGCACCTGTCCTTCCCTGAGGACGTTATAATCGCGCACGTAACCCTGCGTCTTCGTATATACGTTGTCGTTAAGCACCTGATAGTCCTGCACCATAGTCTCGGACGATACAAGCAGGCCCACGGCCTGCTCAACGGCCTTACGCAAGGCGTCGTTTACAGCCGCATCCCTCGCAACCAGGGTATTGCCGCCGGAGATGACGGCATAGCCCGTGGCATCGACCGTCTTAAGTTCGGGCGCATCCACGGCAAAAGCCGCCCCGCCAACCGCCATAAAAAAGAGAACGATGAGCGCGGCCGCAAGGACGCGAGCATGTGTTAACATCGCGGCGAAGTAACTGGTCTGAGCCATAGTCATATTATACACCGTGTTGGATTGGTTTGCGCGGCCGGGACGTCAATTATTCACAAAAAAAAGCCGCAAGGGAAATCGTCTCTCATACGGATGGACAGCCTGTATTGCATATACCACAAACCACAGGCCAAGTCTATCTGAGAATGGGGGCGCAGGCAAGACCCGGCAGGGCCTCTCAGGGCCTGAAACCGTCCTTGATACGCCTTAACGTCTCAGGATTAAAGAGGATATCCAGCACCGTAAGCCCCAGGCCATTTACGCCTTCCATAAGCGCCCTGTGACCGTCAGGGGCGACGGTGGCGTCCGCAAACTCGCGGGTGTGGATATTTATACCTTCCCTGATGGGGATATGCGGGTGGATGGTGGGAACGACCTGCGAGACGTTGCCGATATCCGACGAGCCGACGTGCGCCTCGGGCGGCTGAGGGTCTTCTTTAAGGCCAAGTTCGGCAAGCGCCCCCCTGTATACTTCGACAAAAGCCATGTTTATCTTCATGGGCGCGTTCATCTCGCCCTCTTCCTCGCACACGAGCCTGCACCCTGTGGCAAGGGCCGCGCCTTCGGCGCATTTTACGGCCTTGTCTCTGATTGTATAGAGCGCGGGCAGACTCCCTGCACGAACAAAGAACGCGGCAGAGGCCCTCTCAGGGATGATATTCGGCGCGCGCCCGCCGTCGGTTACTATGCCGTGGACGCGGATATCGCTTGCAAACTGCTGACGGAGCGCGTTGATGGAGTTAAATGTCTGGATTACCGCGTCAAGGGCGTTGATTCCCTCTTCAGGATAGGCCGAGGCGTGGCTTGTGCGGCCAAGAAAGGTGAAGTTGAGCCTTATGAGGCCGAGGAAGTGCTTTACGATTGTGCGGCGCGACGAGCCGTGCACCATCATGGCCGCGTCTATGCCCATAAAAAGCCCGGCCTTGAGCATCTCTACCTTGCCCTTGCCGAGTTCCTCGGCAGGGGTGCCCAAGACGACGACCCTGCCGTGGTCAAACGGCTTTGGCAGTACGGAGGCAAGCGCGCAGGCCGCGCCGACCGAGGCCATGCCGGCTATGTTATGACCGCAGCCGTGGCCTATGCCGGGTAAAGCATCCATCTCGGCAAGCAGGGCAATGGACGGCGCGCCAGTGCCAAGGACGGCCCTGAACGCCGTCTCCATGCCCGCGACGCCGGACTCGACCGAGTAACCGGCCTTGGCCAGCATCCGCTGCATGGCCGCCGAGGTCTTATGCTCAAGAAGACCCGTCTCAGGGTTGGCGTGGAACTCGTCGCTTTGCGCCGTAATGGCCTGCCGAAGCGCGTCAGCGGCCTTTAAAAACCCGGTCTTGAGGTCGTCTCTCATAAGGTGGGTGTCATAGATACCATTTAAGAAATGCCGTAATTGCAGCGTATCCGTGGCGTCAGGAGTTTTCTCCTGACGCCTTGCCGTGCGCCGTCGGGAGGAAACTCCCGACGGAACAAAAATACCGCATATGCACAAATGTAGCGCAGACCTTTAGGTCTGCCGTTTCGGCAAAACTACATCAGGGCTAAAGCCCTAAGCTACAAACCCATCATTGCTGCACTTGTAGGAATCCAGCGCCCCCTCATCCCGGCCTTCTCCCCAAGGGGAGAAGGAGCAGAACCTCCTCTCCCCTTTGGGGAGGCGCCAAAGGCGCTAAAGACATAACGTTAGCGCACACGACACAACGTTAGCGCACGAGAGGATTGAGGTGAGGGGCGGGCGCTACGTTGACTGCTACTCCTTCTCAACCTCTATCAGCGTCTCATCAGGATTGACTGAATCGCCTATCTTCACGTTTATCTTCCTGACGACGCCGTTTACCGGCGTATGGACCTCGTTCTCCATCTTCATGGCCTCGACGGTAAGGAGGGTGTCGCCTTCGGCAACGCGCGCGCCGACCGAAACCTTTATGGACGTGACCTTGCCCGGTATCGGCGTGGTGACGTCGCCTTCTTTCCTGGCCCTCGGACGAAGCGACTGCGGCACGGACGAGGCCTCGATTTCGCCCGCGGTGGACGGTATGACCTCGGTAAGGGATTCGACCATGACCTCTTCAAGACGGTTGTCGACCTTTATGAAGTACGGCCTCTTGCCGGTGACGCTGTCGCGGTGTCCGGCGCCGGCCACCTTTATCTTATAGTTCTCGCCGTGCACCGTGACGATGAACTCGCTGGGCGCAAGATGCAACCCGGCAGGGGTCTGTGCGACCTTCTCGACAAGAGGCTCCGCAAGCGACTCAGGCTCAAGTTTGCCCGCATCGCGCTGCTCAAAAAACTCAATGGCAACGACTGGAAAGAGCGCGTAGGAGAGTATATCCTCTATTGTCTTGGCCTTGCCGTCAAGCTCGCGGGCAATCTTTTCAAGCTCCGGCTCAAGGAGGTCGGCCGGACGGCAGGTTATGGCCTTTTCATCGCCTATCGCCGCCTTCTTTGCGACCGCGTCAAGCGCCCCTGGAGGCCTTCCGTAAAGCCCCCTGAAGTAATTGCGCGTCTCGCTCGTTATGACCTTGTAGCGCTCGCCCATCAGGACGTTGAGCGTCGCCTGCGTGCCGACGACCTGAGAGGTCGGCGTAACAAGCGGCGGATAGCCCATGTCCTTTCTTACGCGCGGTATCTCCTCAAGCACGTCGTTCATCTTGTCGAGGGCGTTTTGCTCCTTCAACTGGTGCGCGAGATTGGATATCATGCCCCCGGGTATCTGCACCACGAGGGTCTTCGTGTTGATGGCCGTATACTCGCTCTCGAACTTCCTGTACTTTTTGCGCATCTCCCTGAAGTAATCGGCGATTTCCGACAGGAGCGAGAGGTCGAGCCCTGTGTCGAACTGCGTATCGCGCAAGGCCGCGACCATCGTTTCGGTCGGCGGCTGAGACGTGCCCGATGCCATGGACGATATGGCGCAGTCGATTATCTCCGCGCCGGCCTCCACGGCCTTCAGGTAACTCATCGCCGCAAGCCCTGAAGAGTCGTGGGTATGGACGTGTATCGGCAGCCTGACCTTCTGTTTGAGCTTGGTTACAAGCTCAAAGGCGGCCATAGGGGTCAGAAGCCCGGCCATGTCCTTGACGCAGATGGTATCCGCGCCCATGGATTCGAACTTCAGGGCCATATCGACAAACCCCTCCTGCGTGTGAACAGGCGAGGTCGTATAGCAGATGGTGGCCTCGACGTGCGCCTTGGCGTCCTTTGCCGCCTTGAGCGCGACCTCGATATTGCGTATATCGTTAAGGGCGTCGAATATCCTGAAGATATCGATGCCGTTCTTCGCGGCGCGCTCAACGAACTTCCTTACCACGTCGTCGGGATAGTGCCTGTAGCCGACGAGGTTCTGCCCGCGCAAGAGCATCTGCAAACGGGTGTTCGGCAGGGCCTTACGCAACTGCTGAAGCCTGTCCCACGGGTCTTCCTTGAGGAACCGCAGACACGAGTCGAAGGTGGCCCCGCCCCAAACCTCAAGGCTCCAGTAACCGGCCCTGTCGAGCATGGCTGCGGCCCCGAGCATATCCTGGGTCCGCATGCGCGTGGCAAGGAGCGACTGGTGCGAATCGCGAAGGACGGTATCGGTAATCCGGGTCCGGCGTTCGTTCTTCTGATTATTCTTCGGCTTGTTCCTGCTGTTCGGCATATTCACTCCGGCGCGGCATGTGTTAGCACATAATAAGTTATCGGTTATCAGTTATCAGTAAATGTGTTTCCGTTTTACCGATAACCGATAACGGATAACCAATTCAGAACCCGTGGTGGGCGGCTATCGCGGCAGCCAGGGCCGCGACGACGTCCGTAGGCTCGCCGTATTCGTCATAGTCCATAAGTTCCGGCTTTCTGTCGATGTATCCCGTGTCAAAATTGCCCGCCTTGAAGTCCGGGTCTTTCATTATGTTCTTCAGGTAGAGTATCGTGGACTTCACCCCGCGTATGACGAACTCGTCGAGACACCTGTGCGTCCTCGCGACCACCTCTTCCCAGCTTGAGCCTCTTACGATGAGCTTGACCACGAGAGAATCGTAATGCGACGGCACGACGAAGTCCTTGTATATCGCCCCGTCTATGCGTACGCCAATGCCGCCTGGCGAATAATACGCCGTGACCTTGCCGAAGGACGGGAAAAAATTATTCTTCGGGTCTTCCGCGCAGATGCGGCATTCGATGGCGTAGCCGTTTATTCTGACGTCCTCCTGCTTGAAGCCAAGGGGCTTGCCCGCGGCTATCTCTATCTGCTTTTTAACGAGGTCTATGCCGGTCGTCTCCTCGGTTATCCCGTGCTCGACCTGTATCCTCGTGTTCATCTCAAGGAAGTAATAGTTCATCCCGGCGTCCACGAGAAACTCGACCGTGCCGGCGTTCGTGTAGTTTGCGGCGGCCGCCGCCTTTACCGCGTCCGCGCCCATGCGGCTGCGCAGGTCCTCATTGAGTATGAGCGAAGGCGTGATCTCGATGAGCTTCTGGTGGCGCCTCTGTATCGAGCAGTCGCGCTCGCCCAGATGGACTATATTGCCGTAATTGTCGGCGAGTATCTGGAACTCGACATGGTGCGGCCTTTCGATGTACTTCTCCAGAAAGACCGCCGAGGCGCCGAAGGCCGCGGCAGACTCGGTTTGCGCGCTGTTGAAGGATTTTATAAGCTCCGCCTCAGAGCGCGCCACGCGAAGCCCCCTGCCCCCGCCCCCGCCCGAGGCCTTTATCATCACGGGATATCCCATCTCCCTCGCAAAGGCCACGGCCTCGTCAACGTCCTTTACGGAACCCTCGGTGCCGGGCAGTATCGGCACGCCGGCCTGCTTCATCATGCGGCGTGCGTTGACCTTATCGCCCATGTCCGAGATGGTCTTGGACGTGGGCCCGATAAAGGTTATGCCCTTTTTATCGCACAACAGCGGAAAGCGCGGGTTCTCGGAGAGAAACCCGTAGCCCGGATGGATTGCCTCCACGCCTATCTTCTTCGCAAGGTCGACTATGCGATGGATATTGAGATAGCCCTGGATAGGCCCGGGCCCCACCATATAAGACTCGTCGGCCTTCTTCACATACAGCGAAGTCGCATCTTCCTCGGAATATATGGCGACGGTCGGGATATCAAGCTCCTTGCATGCCCTGATTACCCGCGTGGCTATCTCGCCCCTGTTTGCTATCAAGACCTTTTTAAACATACCTGTATCCGGCCGTTGCCCCTGAAAAAGAGAGAACGGCATTTATTACCGCGTCCTTCGGACGCAGTTGTATCAGACAAAATATTAAGCCAAGATTACGTTAAAAAGTCAAGGAAAATGCGCTCCAAAACCGGCATTTGAAGGCCAAAAGATGAGACGCATGTGTAAATAACGGCTTGAGCCGGGATACACGGCTGAAAGGGCGCATAAGGGGAGTTAGAACCGCCTCAACCGGACTCAGTTCCGGCCTTCAACCATTTCCTTACAAAGGCCGCCGCCTCCTTCTTCGTCCGCACCGCACCGGACTCGACCCCCTCTGCAATCTTCGCCAATATCTTGCCGACAGCCGGGCCTTCGGCTACCCCAAAGGTCTTCATCACCTCCGCCCCGTTCATGACCGGCCCTGGAGGCTTTTTCAGATAAGTCTCATAATAGAACCTGAACATCTCGCGGACGACGGCGCTAAGCTCCGGGTCCTGCCCGCCGCGCGTTGCATGGGCGTCCGCAAGGGCAAGGCAGAGGAGGTCAAGACCGAGGTCGGCCCCGACCGAGCGCAACAGGTGCGCCTTTGCGCGGGCCGAAGGACACACAAGGCCGGCGAGACCGAATACCCTGTGATGGCAGCGCACGAGGGTCGATATCGCCGCGCAGGCCCTGCTGCTGAATTTGAGACGACGGAGCGCCGCGGCGGTTGCTGCTGCCCCCTCGTGGTCGTGTCCGTAAAACCTGAGCCTGCCAGCTTCAATCGTCATGGCCGCTGGTTTGCCTATGTCGTGGAGAAGGACGGCGAGCATGAACCAGACAGAGCGCTTGACGCCGCCAACAGACCTTGCAAAGTGCCTCTTGAGGCGCGCATGGTACGGCCCGAAGCTCTCTTCGTCCATATTATCAAGGAGGAGTTCGGCCGCGTCCAGCGCCTTCAACGTGTGGCCGAGGATATCGTATCCTGCCAGGTCCTCCCAATCCTTCATCTGCGGGATTATTGCGCCTATCAGCCCCAGGTCATATAACGCCATGACCGAGGCCGACGCGCCTTTGCACTCTAATATGGCGACCAGTTCGGCGCGTATGCGTTCGACCGAGACATTCGCAAGGAGCCCGGCATCCGCCTTTATGAGCCGGACGGTATCATCCGTTATCGTCAACCCGTACTGAACGGCCAGACGCACGGCCCGGAGCATGCGCAAGGGGTCGTCTTTAAAGACCCGTTCGGACACGGCGGCCACGAGCCCGGCCTTCGCGTCCTCCATGCCGTTGCACGGGTCAATCACGCAAACCTGGCCACCGGCGGCGATCTCGCGCAGATCAACGGCCATCGCGTCGATTGTGAAGTCGCGGCCCCTCAGGTCGGCGACGATATCCGCTTTCACGCCAAACGCTTTAACCGGCGAAAGGTCGATAGTGACCTGACGGCCGCCCTTCCTGAAGACCACGCGATACGAGGGCGCTTCTTTATCGAGTATAAAGGCGGAACCCTTGAGCCGCCGGGCAATCGCTGCGGCAACGCGAGCGACGCCGCCCAATATCACAAAATCATAATCCGGCTGAGCGCGGCAACCGAGCATCAGGTTACGCACCACCCCGCCGACGAGATAAACCTTGAGACCGGCCCGGCCGCATACGCTTGCTACCGCCTTCACTACCGAGTCATTGGCAATAAAGGCCGCTCCCGGGACCGGCTTTAAAAAAAAAGAGGCCGGTTTCGACCGGCCCCTGGCACGCAAGGATTTTTTAGTTTTGCTCTCATCCACGTCAAGCACCCATAAAAAACAATACTCAGATCAGTTCCACCTCAAGCATACCGTCAGCCATGGGTATGGTATGAACGGTCTCGGATATCATCCTGACCTTCTTGGCGGTCTCGCGGTAATCGGGGTCTACTGCGCTGACTGCCGCATAGAGTTTACCCGCCTCTTCAAACTTTTCATCGGCCTCGTATGCAAGCGCAAGCTCGTACATCATACCCTTGCGCTCTTCGTCGCTCCTGCCGGTCACGCGCAAGCCCTTGGTGTAATACCCTATCGCGTCTTCGTATTTACCCTCGGACATGGAGCACAGGGCCAGACGCGTATAACAATCGAACTCCAGGAGCGGGTCTTTGAGCGCAATCTTGAACTCCTTGACGGCCTCGCCGAGAAGCTCCATCTCCATATACGCTATGCCAAGATTGAAATGCGTCTCCGAGTCCTCCTTGTTGAGCTGATTGCCTATGCCGGTCTTGAACTCGTCGAATGCCTCCTTGGAACTACCCGCCCCCCATGAGCCCGCAAGGTCCGAGAGGGCGTCTTCCATGCCAAGCTCCTTGGAGAGATCGACGAACTCGTCGCCGGAGCCGGTCTGCCCGGCCTCGGCAACGCTTGCCGCTTCCGGCACGGCCCTGGTCTCGACGACCTCATCCGGCAGTTCCTCGACCATCTCAAGAGGTTCATGATGCTCAGTCATCTCGCTGATGGACTTCGTAAGGTCGTCATGCGTAAAGCCGGCCTGGGCAGGCGCTGCGGCTTCGTCCGTCTCAACATGTTCGGTGATAATCTCCTCTTCAATCTCCAGGGAAGTCTCTTCAACCGGGGCCGCTTCAATTGCCTCTTCAGGCGCGGCCTCTGGAACGTCCGCTATCTCGGGCTCCGTCTCGAAGACAATCTCTTCGGCAACCTCTTCTTCGTGCGCCGCTTCCGGCGCCACCTCGAAGACAATCTCTTCGGCAACCTCTTCTTCGTGCGCCGCTTCCGGCGCCACCTCGAAGACAATCTCTTCGGCGGCCTCTTCTTCAGGCGCGGAAGGCGTCACGGCCTCGGGCGCGCCCTTGGCTGATGCGCCAGCCGATACGTCCGCGGCGACGGCGCTGAGTATCGCGTCGACCTCGCGCTGGGCCGCGGCGCCAGGCATCTCAAACTCGACCTCCGTGGCCTTTACCCCGGAGATATCCAATTCAAGGGCCCGCCCGCCGCCTTCTTCAACTGTCCCAGGCCCCTCTTCAACCTCAACCTCAAATAGAGGCTCGTGCGGCGCCTCCTCCTTACTCTTATCACCGCCAAGGTCAACGCTAAGCCCTGTCTCCGGAAATGAAATCATGGGCTCTTCTTCCGGCCTAAGGAGCGCGGGCGGCTCCGGAGTCTTTGACGGCTCCCCGACCTCCGGGAAACTAATAAGCGGCATGCCTTGTTCCGGCACGGGCGGTTCGCTCAACTCGGGGAAACTGATAAGCGGCGCGGCATCCAACGGCTGTCTGGCCGGACCTTTCGCAACCGCTCCGGCCTTGTCCTTTGCCGGCTCCGGCCCCTTGCCAAGGTACTTAAGACAGTCCTCGTCCTTCGGAGAGACCTCAAGAATGGCGTCGCAAACAGCCCTGGCGTTCTCGGCGTCGCGCCTCTCCACATAGACATTGAAAGCAGCCTTGGTGAATTTTAAAAACTTCTCGTCGTCGTGGCGCTTTTTATAAAGCTCGGACAGGCCCTTCAGTATGCGGATATCCTTGGGGTAGGTCTTGTAGAGGGTCGTAAACGTCTTCTCGGCCTTGTCGAGCTTGTCCTGCGCCATGTACTTCTTGAAGATGACGGCGTACTCGCCAAGGGCGTCGTTCTCAAAATTCAGCTTCTGATATAGCTCGGCGAGCTTCAGGCGGATGCCGATATTATCAGGGTCGATATCGAGCATCTCCTTGAGGAGCTGCATGACCTCGCCGGTCTTGCCCTTCTTCTCGAAACTGGAGACGAGCAGCGAGTACTCGCCTATTGCGTCGGATATCAGGCGCTGTTTGGCGTAGAGCTCCGCGAGCTTGTAGTGTATCTCGTAGTTGGTCTCCTCAAGCTTGAGCACCTGCTTGTAGACGGCGATGGCCTTGAGGTAGAAACCGCGCTGACTGTTGGCCTTGGCGACTTCCTTGTACTCCTCGATGGCCTCGGTCTTCTTGCCCATCTTGACGTAGAGGTCGCCGACGCGGAGCCGGATGGAGATATCCTTAGGGTCGGAGTCGAACGCGGCCTTGTACTCAAGGATGGCCTTGTCCAGTGCGCCCTTTGCAAGGTGCGCCTGGGCGCGCTCCATTAATTTATCTTTAAGGGCCATAACCTCATCCGTAGTTGATACAAAATGCACCGTGAACCGGCGGGCCAGCGCAACCGCGCTGCTCCGCTTATCGCATAATTATCATATTAAGGAACCTCTGATTAATTCGCAAACGTATGTCATTCTGAGCGGAGCGAAGAATCTCGTATATAGGCAAATCAACAAGTTACGAGATTCTTCAGTCGCTGCGCTCCTTCAGAATGACAGTAGGACAGAATAAATCAGAGCTTCCTTAACAGTCGCATGACCGGTTCGGCTGACAATCTCTTACGCGGCATCCACGGCAACGCCGTCGCCGCCTGCCAAAAGCCCGGTCTTTATATATTCCTCCGCCTCGCTCAAACGGCTCGGGGTGAATTCAGCGCAAAGACCGCTCTCAAACCCTCTCACAAGGGTATTTGAAAAATCCGTAATATCAATATCGGCATGCTCACTCAAACCGGTCATCCTGTCCATTAGTTCCGATGCCGCCTGTTGCCCGAAGACGGCCTCATGAAGACCGCGGTCGACCGTAAAGAGTATCGAGCCGTGCTGCAGGAAGGCGGTCCTGAAACGCCTCTGAGCGCTGCCCACGAGTTTCCTGTTGCCGACGGTCACCTCGTATCTCGAAGGCGAGTAAAAACACGCGGCCTTCGCCTTCTCCCCCGGCGTCGTCTTTTTCACCGCAGCGGCGAGATCGGCCTTTACGCCGGCCTTGCCCAGCGCCCCTATGATACAATTGCTTATGACGCGATACGCGCCGATGATGCCTTCCCTGAAGAGCGGATGTTCTGAAGGCGAGACAATGGAATAGGTAAGCTCCGCGGCGTGGATGACCGCCCTTCCGCCTGTCACCCTTCTGACCACGGGCAAGCCGCGCCCCTCAAGCGCGGCTGCGTCCTGATAACGGCCGATGGATACCGTAGGCTCACTCCACCCGTATATGCGCAAGACGGGCGTTGACGAAGAACCGCTCTCGACGCTCGTGACGAGCGCCGCGTCCACGGCCATGTTTACGCCGCCGCTTTGAGGCTCGTCCAGAATCAAACGCCATGCGCTGGCAGCAATCATTCGTTCCTCGCTAACAAGTTGCCGTCCGGCCACCCGTCAAAGGCTGAAGATAAAATAGACGGACTTTCTTCATTGCATAACTGATGGGTCAGGAGGAAACTCCTGACCCACACACATTGAAAATGACGGGGCCCGGCCAAAACAAGCAATGGTTATATTTATACAGATTACGTGAATCTCGAAAGAAAATCAATGTCCGTATTGCCCGCTATGAAGTCATGGTCCTTCATTATCTTCAGATGCAGCGGGATATTGGTCTTTATGCCGGCGATATGAAACTCCTCGAGCGCCCTCGTCATCCTCGCTATGGCATCCTCGCGCGTCTCGGCATGGACTATTAGCTTGGCAAGGAGGTTGTCGTAGTAAGGCGGTACGGTATAGCCGCAATAGATGGCGCTGTCAAGGCGCACGCCCGGCCCGCCCGGCGTTATGAGCTCTGTAATCTTCCCCGGGGACGGGACAAAGGTCTTGGGGTCTTCCGCGTTTATCCTGCACTCGATGGAGTGCCCCTTGAACCTGACGTCCTTCTGGCGAAGTTCAAGTTTATGGCCCGCGGCCACGCGAATCTGCTCCTTCAGGAGGTCGGTGCCGGTCACAAGTTCCGTGACCGGGTGCTCGACCTGTATCCTCGTATTCATCTCCATGAAGTAGAAGGACTTGTTCTTGTCGAGGAGAAACTCGACCGTGCCGGCGTTCGTATACCCGATGCCTTTGCAGAGCTTTACCGCGGCCTCGCCCATCTTCTGACGCAGCTTCGCGTCCACGGCCGTGGACGGCGACTCTTCGAGTATCTTCTGATGCCGCCTCTGTATGGAACATTCGCGTTCGCCCAGGTGTATGACGTTGCCGTGCTCGTCGGCCATGACCTGAATTTCGATATGCCTGGGGAGCTCGCAGAACCTCTCGATGAATATCTCGCCGTCCCCGAAGGCCGACAGGGCCTCCATGCGAGCCATGTTGAAGGCGCTGGAGAGCGCGGCCTGCGTATGGACGAGCTTCATGCCGCGGCCTCCGCCGCCGGCGGCGGCCTTGATAAGAAGCGGAAAGCCTATCTTCTTCGAGACCTCATGGGCCTCTTTCTCGTCGGCCACGCCCTTGTTGCTCCACGGCAACACCGGTATGCCAAGCTCCTCGGCCGTCTTCTTGGCCTGGACCTTGTTGCCCATGAGGCGCATAAGGGCCGAGGTCGGGCCGATAAACTTTATCCCGCACTTCTCGCAGGCCTCGGCAAAACCGGCGTTCTCGGCCAGAAAGCCGTAACCCGGGTGCACGGCCTCGGCATCGGCCACCTCCATCGAGCTTATGATGGAGGTGATGTTCAGGTAACTGTCCGCGCTCCTGGCCGGCCCGATACAGATTGCCCCGTCCGCAAACCGCGTATGCAGGGCCTCTCTGTCGGCCTGAGAATAGACGGCAAGCGTGCGTATGCCCATCTCCTTGCAGGCCCTGATTATCCTTACGGCTATCTCGCCTCTGTTGGCGATAAGAATCTTGTTGAACATCCGCACCCCGTAATGCGCATCGGTCATGGCCGAGACCTTAATACGACGACATGGAAACTCTTCCAAACACGGCGCTCCGAGCGCCGGACGACAGCCGCCTTCACAAACCCTGCCGCCTTAAAACATACCGATATCGGACACCGGCCATCCACGCAATAAAAAAACCCTTAATCCCGCTCTTTAAAGAGAGACCAAGGGGGCGCGGCCGTTACTTCGAGGCCTCGACATGGAAGAGCGGCTCGCCGTACTCGACGGGCTGGCCGTTTTCAACGAGGATGGATACTATCCTGCCCGCGTATTCGCTCTCGACCTCGTTCATCAGCTTCATCGCCTCGATTATGCACAGGGTCTGCCCGTTCTTTACTATGCCGCCCATCTCCACAAAAGGCGAGGCCTCGGGCGAGGCGGACCTGTAGAAGGTGCCTACCATGGGGGACGTGACCACCATGACATTATCCGGTTTGGCCGGGGCAGCCTCGACTACGGTCTTTGCAGGTGAAGGCGCGGTCACCGGCGCCGCATAAGCGGCCTCTTCTCTGGGAAGCACACACCCCCGCTTAATCCTGAGCTTACCCTTTTCTTCTTCGATATCTATCTCAACGATATCGGTATCCCGCAGGAACTTGTATAAGGCTTTAATATCCTTTATGTCCATCTCTCCGTCCTTTTAGGTTGAACTCGAATTCAGACCCTTGATGATACGGTCCCTCAGATGCAGACCAACCCCTTGGGCGCTTTTGTTAATATCTCAAACCCGTCGGCAGTGACGAGCAGCATATCTTCTATCCTCACCCCGCCCCAGCCCGGTATATAGATACCGGGCTCGACGGTTATGACCATCCCCTCGGCGAGGACCTCCTTGCCGAAAGGGCCTATGCCGGGCCTCTCGTGTATCTCAAGACCCACGCCGTGTCCCGTGCCGTGGCCGAAGTAAGCGCCGTAACCGGCCCCGTCGATATGCTCCCTTGCAACGCGGTCTATCTCCGCTGCGGCGACCCCGGGCCTTACCATCTCTATCGCGCGCATTTGCGCGTCCAAGACCGTTTGGTAGACCTCACGAACCCTGGCCGTCGCCCTTCCAATGCAATATGTGCGCGTACAGTCGGAATTGTATCCGTCAAATACCACGCCCATATCAACGACCACGAGTTCGCCATTTCTGATGCGCTTATCCGACGCCTTGCCGTGCGGCAGCGCGCCGCGCGGGCCTGAGGCCATTATGGTATCGAATGCCATGGCCTCGGCGCCGTCAGCCTTTGCCGCGGCCTCGACCGCCAAGGCGATATCACACTCCCTTGCCCCGGGCCTCAGCATACGCTCGACCACGCCGTAACAGCGGGTCAATATACGGACCGAGCGCCTTATGCGCTCGACCTCAAAAGGGTCTTTCTTCGAGCGCAACGCGTCCAAAAGCCCTGAGAAGGGTTTAAGCCTTACCCTGCCGAGCGCCTTCCGAAACCTGCCGCATGCGTCTACGGTCAGGTTGTCCGATTCAAAACCGATAAGACGCAGGCCATGCTCATCGGCAAGTTCCGCTATCGCCTCAAGCGGCTTTTTATATACCCTGATACCTGCGCCCTTTACCTCTGCGCGGGCCTGTGTAACATATCTCGAATCCGTCAGGAACCAGTCCCGCTCGCGGCCGATAAGCAGATAGGCGCTGTCGCCTGTGAAACCACAGAGATAACGGATGTTCTTGATACCCGAGACGAGAAAACCGTCAAGGCCGCGCCGCGTCATCTCGTTGCGAAAGGCCTTGCGTCTCCTGGCTATGCGGGGTTTGAGTATTATACCAGAAGCTCCTTACGCACCTGATTGGCGGCCTTCCTGAGAAGATAGCGCGCGCGCCCGACGTTTGCCCCGCGCGCCACGGCAAGGGCGATAAAGTATTCGTCGCTGATGGTCCTGAGTATCACGTCGGTGCCGAGCGTCGTGACCACCACCTCTTCCACATGGCCGAGACTCAGAAGGCCTGATGCGTTTTTTATCTCGTCAAGCACCTTGCCGTACTCGATGCCCACGGTCTCCACGTCATATTCAAGGCTCTTGCCGACGTATTTGGCGACCGCCAGACCGTCTACCCCCATGATAGCGGTGGCTATCCCGTTACCACTTACATCTATAAGCTCTTTCAATATCCCCTGAAAAGACATCTGGCTTCTCCTTTGCGGCAATGCGGCCGTCTACGCATGACGCGTCTGACCGGCCCGTGCGCGCCCCGCACGACAATCACACTCAGGCCTTTTTCCTGCCCCGTTCAGCCAGGGCCTTCAATGTCCTGACCTTCTCCTCAAGGGCCGGATCGCCGGGGTGCGAATCCGAGAGTATCTTGTAGATGGTAAGGGCGTCTTCGCTATGCCCCTGCTTCTCGAATATCTCCGCCATGGTCTTTGTAAAAAAGATGTCGTCAGTCGCCTTTACCCCGCCCACGCCAATACCTCAATCTCTATAATGTGCCCATAAAAGCAGACTTGAAGGTCTGCGCTACGGCCAAGCACGATTTTCACCGATTACCTTAAAATTATTAAAGAATCAAGGCCAAGTCAAGGAGAAACTTGGGCCATAACCCTGGCGCGCCCGGCAGCCGCGCAAAAATACCGGAACCGGCCTTAGCCCACCCGATACCCAGCCGTCCAAGCCCGGTGAAGAGTATATCATTAAACAAGAGAGTTAAAGAGAAAAATATCTCCCCTGCCTAAGACCGGCCTGACCTCATAAACCGGCGGTAAAAGCGGCTGATATCCCTCTCATCGACCTTTCGCATGACCACGCCTCCGATACCGGTAGACAGGATAAAACGGATGGCGCCTGAGGCAACCTTCTTATCGAGCCTGAGCGAGCGCATAACGACGCCAACCGGGATATCGCGCGCCCGGGCCGGCAGACCGCAGGCCTCCACAAGCGCGATAATACGGGCCGCGTCCGGCTCGGGGCACAGGCCGAGCTCTGCCGAAAACCCGGCAACCATGCACATGCCGACGGCGACGGCCTCACCGTGCAGATAACGCCCGTACCCGGCGCCCGTCTCTATCGCATGGCCGAACGTATGGCCGAAGTTCAATATGGCGCGCAGTCCGCCCTCGCGCTCGTCAGCGGAAACGACCCCCGCCTTTATCCGGCACGAACGCTCTATGGCCTTTGCAAGCGGCCCGGAGCCTGGCGTAAGAAGGCGCTCGACGTTCGCCTCCAGATACGCAAAAAAACCTTCGTCGACTATGACGCCGTATTTTATCACCTCGGCGAGGCCCGCGCGAAGTTGGCGCGGAGCGAGAGTCTTTAAGACAAGGGGGTCTATGAAGACGGCCTTCGGTTGATGAAAGGCGCCGATGAGGTTTTTGCCCCTTGGATGGTTTACACCGGTCTTTCCGCCGACAGAGCTGTCGACCTGCGCAAGCAGGGTGGTCGGCGCCTGAATATACGGCACCCCGCGCAGGAAGGTCGCCGCCGCAAACCCGGCCATGTCGCCGATTACACCGCCTCCAAGGGCCACCACGGGGCTCGTACGCTCCATCCTGTGTCTGATAAGCCCGTCGTATATGCGCTGGGCGCACTCAAGCGTCTTATAGCCCTCGCCGTCAGGCAGGGTTATAACGAACGGGTCAAGACCGGCCTCGCTCAAGGAAGCAATTACCGTCTGCGCATACAGAGCGCCTACGCGTCTGTTGGTCACGAGCGCGGCGCGGCCCTTAAGTCCGAGCTTCTTCAGATGAGCGCCGATAGTCCCGAGCGCGCCGTCCTTTATTATGATGGGATACGACCTGTCCCCGAGATCTACGTTTACCATGCACACCCTGCCGGCACCTAAATGAAACTCTTATTAATTCCCAGGTCTGTCATTGCAAACTCAGAGCGCCTGTCTGGACTATACGGAGCGCATCTTTGCGCAGCTCAGGGCTTTAGCCCTGAATAGACGGCGCTGGACGCGGTATCAGGCCTGAAGGCCTGAGCTACACATATACGTCATTCCCGCTTAAACAGAGCCTCCTAATTCAGCCCCCGCTCTTTCAAGAACCCCTTAATCCTTGCAACGACCTCAGCCATTGTCAAGCCGGTCGTATCGACGCTGAGATCGCAATCCCCGTAGGCCGAATCACGCTCGGCCATCAGCCTCTCAATCGTATCGCGCCTCTTGGCGCCCGACAGAAGCGGCCTGGCCTCGGCCTTGCCGACCCTGTCGAGCATCTCGTCCACGGAGGCAGTCAGCAGAACGACCGTGCCCCAACGCCTGAGCGCGTCCCTGTTGGACTTTCTCAGCACGGCGCCGCCTCCAGTGGCAAGGACGCAGTTGGCGCCATACGCGCCGCTCACAACCTTTTCTATGGCCTCGGCCTCGAGCCTGCGAAACTCCGTTTCGCCGCCGGAGTTGAATATCTCCTTTATGCTTGCGCCTGAGGCCGTCTCGATAATATCATCAAGGTCGAGGAACTCAAGCCCGCACTCCCGTGCAAGAATTTTACCGACCGACGACTTGCCAGTGCCCATGAAACCGGTAAGGATGATATTCATTCGGAAAAGACCCATTTGAAAATCCCCACGACCCACGCCGCTTGGCGTGGGGACCCCGCCCCTTTTACAGGGGGGAGAAGGTTCAAGCCTCTTCCCTTTTAATCCCCCCTTTAGAAAGGGGGAGGTTCAGAGCCTTTCCTTTAACCCTCATCTTTTATGAAGTTCAGTATGCCGAGACCTGTTCGAGGTATCCCCTGTAATTCCTCGAAATCTCTTTCATCGAATCGCCCGCAAACTTATCGAGAAAGGCGGCCGCGGTCTCATAAGCCGCAACTGCCTCGGCAACCACTGCCGCGGCAGGCACCGCGCAGACGTCCGAGCGCTCGACGCTCGCTCGAAACGGCTCTTTAGAGCCTATATCGACCGAACGCAAGGGCTTATAGAGCGTCGGTATCGGCTTCATCACGGCGCGTATGACGAGCGGCTCGCCGTTCGACATCCCGCCCTCTATGCCGCCCGCGTTATTCGTCTTCCTGTAAAAGGCCGGAGATTGCGGCCACCATAAGGCCCCGTGAGCAGCGGTCTTGCCATAGAATATCTCGTCGTGAACCTTTGAGCCGGGCAGGCTGCCGGCCCTGAAACCAACGCCCACCTCAACGCCCTTGATAGCCTGTATGCTCATCATTGCAAGGGCGAACCTCGCGTCAAGCTTCCTGTCCCATTGGACGTGGCTGCCAAGTCCCGGGGGCACGCCCGTGATAACGACTTCAAAGACGCCTCCGAGGCTGTCCCCGGCGGCCTTTGCCTTGTCAATGCGCGCCGTCATCTTTTTGGACGTCCCGGCATCCGGGCAGCGCACCGGCGAGTCCTCGGCCGCTTCAAAAAAAGCCCCGGCATCCGCCTTTCCTTTCATAGACCACCTTACGCCGCCAATCTCCGTAACCCAGCTGAAGACCCTGATTCCGAAGGCGTCAAGGAGCCTTTTGGCAAAAGCGCCTACTGCCACCCTTGCGGCCGTCTCCCTTGCGCTCGAGCGCTCAAGTATGTTACGCAGGTCCCTGTGGCCATACTTCATGCCGCCGGGCAGGTCCGCATGACCGGGGCGCGGTCGCGTGACCATACGAGCGTCCTCAAGCACGTCGGGTATGGTAACGGCCATCGCCTCAAGCCAGTTCTCCCAGTCCTTATTCCTTATGACGAGGGCAATCGGCGCGCCCGTGGTCTTGCCCCACCTGACGCCGGAGGTTATCTCAACGCGGTCGGTCTCGATTTTCATGCGGCCGCCGCGCCCGTACCCACCCTGGCGCCGCGCAAGATCGCGATTGACCGCCTGGGCGTCGATATCGAGACCCGCGGGCATACCCTCGAGTATGGCCGTAAGCTCCCTGCCGTGTGATTCGCCTGATGTAAGGTATCTCAGCATGTTTTTGATGTTTTTTTGAATAGTGTCAGGTTAAGGAAGCTCTGATTTATTCTGTCTTATTGTCATTCTGAAGGAGCGCAGCGACTGAAGAATCTCGTAACTTGTTGATTTGCCTATATACGAGATTCTTCGCGGAGTTTACCCTGAGCGAAAAACTGAGATTCTTCGCTTCGCTCAGAATGACATAGCGAAGGGCTCATAATGACATACGTTTGCAATTAATCAGAGCTTCCTTAACTCGAATTCGTCATTCCCGCGAACGCGGGAATCCAGAAATCACCAAGAGACTGGATTCCCGACTAAAGCATCGGGAATGACATTTATAATGTTTTTGGTAAAAAAAAGTGCATCCCTGACACAGGGATGCACTTTTTCTGACATTAATGCCGCATCAGGCGGCCTTATCCTTGATTATCGTGGGAGTGATGAATATGAGGAGCTCCTTCTGATTATCCATGGTGTGTTTGTTCTTGAAGATCCAGCCGAGCAACGGGATATCCATCAGGTACGGGATGCCGCTCTCCGAATCATTCTTGTCGGATACGATGATGCCGCCGATAACCGTCGTCTCGCCGTCAAGGACCAAGACCTCTGTCGCGGCCTCTTTCTTGTTGATACTCGGAGCGCCGGACGAGGTCCTGAACGTGCCGATGGAGTTCCTCGACGCCTTGATCTTCATGAGCACGCTGCCGTCAGGCGTGATGTGCGGCGTGACGGTAAGGCTCAGGTTGGCGTCAATGAAGGTAGTCGCGGTGCCGCTTGCCGAGGTCGTCTCAAACGGGATGGACTCGCCCTGTTCTATCTTGGCTTCCTTGTTGTCAAGCGTAGTAACACGCGGACGCGATATCGTCTTCAACCGGCCCGACGCCTCGCCGGCCGAGAGACGAAGGTCCAGTATGAACGGGTTTGTGCCGTTCCTGCCCATAATAAAACCAAGCGCGCCGAGCGTATTGGTGGCTGGCAGGTTGACTGCATAGTTCGTTACGCCGGCATTAGTAGGCCATTCGGTCTTTACCGTATTCGGCACGCTGAGGTCGCCTGTTGTGGCGCCGTTCTGGCTGCTGAAATCAGTCTTGCCGCCGCCGTTAAGGTCGGCGGCTGTCTGACCATTCTGGGTAGTGCTGCCCATTGTGTTAGTACGCACGGAATCGCCAGCCAGCCTGTAGTCAAGCCCCCACTGTATGCCGAGGTCTCTCGTGAAGCTGGACTCGGCCTCCACGATGCGCGCCTCAATCTGCACCTGCGGTATCGCGTTATCAAGTTTGGCTATTAGTTTTTCAGCGTCCGCGATGCCCTGTTTGACATCCTTGATTATCAGCGTATTCGTCCTCTTCTCGCTCGTTACAGAGCCCCTGTCGCTGAGTACGGCCTTCACATGAGAGGAAAGGTCGGAGGCAGTGGCGAAGTTAACCGGGATAAACCTGATATCAAGCGGCTCGAGTTTCTCCTGCGCCTTTTTCGCTGCCAGCGCGGTGTCTTTCTCCTTGCGCAGCGTTGCCGTAGGCGCGACGCGGATGACGTTGCCAATCCTGGATACGCCAAGGTCCTTGCTCTTGAGCACGATATCGAAGACCTGGTCCCACGGGACGTTCTTAAGGCTCAGGGTAACCGTCCCCTTGACGTCGTCCGACGCTATGATATTAAAGCTGCTGACCGTCGCCAAAAGCCTGAAGATATCATGTATATTGGCGTCAACCATGTCAATGTCTATCTTCTTGCCGGTAAATACCTTGGGCTTCTCGCCGGTCTCGGACTCTTCACCTGAATTTGACTCTATGCCCACGGTCACGTCGGGCTCCTGTTTCTTTTCGGCTTCAACGACCGCTGTATCTACAGACGCAGCAACCGCCGTCGTGAAATCCACGCTGACCGAGGTCTCAGACTCCGTAACCTCATATTTGGTCTTGCCAGCAAGCTTAACAAGGACACGCACGTCCTTGACCGGGGCCTCACTCTCCTGATAGGAACTCACGGCCAGTACAGGGGTATTTAATTTGGTAGCATCGAGCGTGCGTTTGAGATCATCCATGAGCGTTGCATTCATAAGGTCGAGCATAAGCGTCTTGCCGTCGGCAGACTCTTCAACCTTTATCTCCGTCTTGATAGACCTGACGACGGTCAACCTTCCGTTACCATTAAGCTTTCTATAATCAACCAGCGTGACCTGCGCGCTGTCATCCTTTACCTTCTCGACGGGCACAGCCGCCGGCTCAACTGCTGGCGCAGGGGATACGGTCTGCTCCGGCGCCGCGGCCTTTGCCGCTACGGCAACGGCCGGCGCCGTGGCCGGAGCGGCCTGCTCAACCGCATTCGCGCCCATATTAAGAACAAGACCGGTCTCGGCTTTGGCTATGACGTATTTAGGCAGCTTCTTGTCGGAGGCATCCACAACAAGACGCACCTTGCCCTTGTGCGTGCCGACCCTCAGCGACTTGACATACTTTTCATTCAGTTTAAAACTACTCTTACCGGTCATGTTCTTGATGCCCATGACGTCGATGACTATCCTCGCCGGGCTGTCAAGCGCGAACGCGTTATACTCGGCCGGCGCGCCGTTCATGGATATCGTAAGCACCGTATTGCCGGTTGCCGATGAAGAGCTTATGCCCGTGATGCCGGTTGCCGGCATTGCAGGCTCCTTTGCGACAGCCTCGACAGGCGCCGCGCCTTCCACCGGCGTGGCTACCTCTTCCGTATTAACGTCGGACGCCTTTGCGCTTGAAGCGGTCTCTTGCGGCTCGGAAGCGGGTTTTGAAAGGGTCACCAGGAGCATATTGGCTCCCGCCATAACCTTGTGGTCCACGCCCTCGTTCAACCCGAGCACCACGCGCCCGATATTCATCCCCTCGGCCATGGGCTGCACGTTGACGTCCTTCACGAATTCATTCTTGACGTCTATGGGTGAGGAGATACGCGACATATCCACATTCGGCATATCTATTATAAGTCTCGGCGGATCATTCAGCTTGAAGACGGTATATTTAACGCTGCCGGTGGTGCTTATGATAACCCTTGTGCCGTCGCTGGAACCCCTTACGCTCTCAACGGCGATTCTGTTATCGTCGGGCGTAGCCGCTGTCGCCTGATCAGCCTTGGCAGGCTGAGCATCTGCCGGCCCTTCGCTATCGGCCCCTATCGTCGCACACCCCGTAAAAGCGAGAAAACCGCAAAGCGCAATACCGGCAAGAGCCGTTTTGTATCGGTTACCTGAGATATACATAAAAAACCTCCATAGAATTGCGGATACTTCCACAAAGCTGAATCCGCCGGCCAATGTCGGATGTTAATTCCTTCTGGCTATATCGCGCATACAACCCTTCCTAAACATACACATCCGGACGTACGCGTCATAAACCGCCGCTGCCCGATTCGCAGCGCGAACGGGCTTACCGCGCCGGCTGGGCCGGCCTTTGGCTGCCGGACGACGGTCCCTTGCCCGGCGCTCCGCCAGGACGCGAACCGCCTTCCTGCTTTTCAGAGATACTCAATTCCACGTCATTGGTACTTGCCACATTGCCTTCGGCATCCTTAATAATCTCTCTTACGGTTATGCCGGTCGTATCGATATGAACCACCTTTCCGCCATTAACGCCGACCTTGTCGCCAAGATGCACGATATATCTCTTGGCATCCGGCCCGCTCACAAGGGCATAGGGTTTGTCACCGGCTACCACCAGCGCAGCCACCACGGTAAACGTCGAAAGCTCGCAGCACTCAAGCGGCCCCTTGATTATGACATCGTCCGCATTATCGAGCCTCTTGGCGATAATATAGCTCTGAAAAGGATTCTTCAACGGCGGCTCAGACTGTTGCGTCACGACGTCTTGCTTCGGCGCCTCCTCAACGGGCTTGGCAACTTCAGCCGGATTGGCCTTTGGGCCTACGGAAACGGCCGTGGGCTGTTCCCCTTTACCACAGGCGAAGAGCAACGCCGGCAGGGCCACCGTGATAATCAGAGCTTTAAATGCATTTTTCATTTCAAACCTTCTTTCTAAGGCTTCTTGACATCTGCAGCCGGCTTGTCTGCAGTCGGCTTGTCGGGAGCCGGCTTGGCGGGAGCCGGCGGTTGCGCTATAAACCTGAATGTGGTTGCGCTCATGCTCACTTTAAGCTGCGGCTCGCGTTTCACATGACCTGTGGAGCTTATCTCCATCTTTTCAAGATTCACAATCCTGTCCATTTCCGCCACCTTTTTGGAGAAATCATACAAGCCTGCAAATTTAGTGGTGACGACAAGACTCACAGGGACTTCGGCATAAAAACCTTTCGGCGCTTCATTGCCGGGCTTGAAGCTCTCAATCTTGAGCCCGGAACGCATTGCGCTCTTAGCAAGGCTGTCAAACAAGTCCGGTATCTCCTGCTCGTTGGGCAGTTGCGTAAGCGCGCGAACGAGCGCGTCTTCCATTTCCTTTTTTTCACGCAGGTATCGCGGTATGTCAGCGGCGATACGCCTGTCCTTGGTGAGCTTGGCGTTCAACTCATCAAGCTGCTTCCGATATCCTGACACCTCACTGTACGACGGATACGTAAGGAACCAGCCTATCAACAATATAAGGACGACGTTTACGCCGGCCAGTATCGCTACCCTCTTATTCAGAGGGAGCTTCATTATCGCATCTATATTTATGTTTATCTTCGGGGCCACGCTACGCTCCTATGACTTAGACCTTATTATCACCTTAAAAACTACCCTTCGCTCTTCTTAGACGGCTTCTTCCTGCCCAGTTTATCGATATCGACTTTTTTCTCAACCACGGGCCTTGCAATTGTTATCTCGAAGTCGAAGACCTCTACCTTCGTCTCGGCCTCGGTCACCCTATGAGCAACGACGAGCGATGGCGTCCCGATATCCTGCGTATGCAGGCTCAGCCTGCGGACGTATTCCGCGATGTTGCCCTCGTCGGCGGCATAGCCCTTAAGCATAATGGTAGCGCCAGTATCCTTGATGGATGACAGCCACATCTTCTCCGTCATGGCCGTACTCAGCACCTGAAAGAGCCTTATGGAGCTGACCTTGGCATCTTCAAGTTTTTTGATTGTATCCAGCTTCTCCTTCACGACCGACTTCTCTTCCTCTATCTTGGAGAGTTCGCCTATCTTCTTGGCCAGGTCTTCCAGTTCCTTCTTATCGCTTGCCACCTGTGTGGATAGGGCGCCGGACTCATTACGCACATACACATATACGCCGAGCGAGATTATCACGACCAGCACGGTCACCAACCCGGCTACGGTGAACTGGAACCGCTGAGTCTCTTTCTTTCTTGCGGCCCTTACGGGCAGGAGGTTTATGCGGATCATTTGTCGGCAAACCTCCTGGTTCCGAGCCCTATCGCAACCCCGAACGCCTGGGAAAGCTCGGCGAGCCTTGCGGGGTCGAAGGTCTTGGGGTTTGCGATGATATTTTTGAATGAGTCGGCGGCCTCAACCGGCATCGCCGTCTTGTCCTGCATCATCTCGATAAGGCCGGCCACCCTTGAACCGCCGCCGGAGAGATATATCTTGTTTATGTCGGCCCCCTGAGCGCCGCCTATGAAGAAATCGAGCGACCTTTTCACCTCGAACGAGAGGTTCGTCGAGACCGACTCGATGGCGGAACGCAGCGCGGCCGGGTCCACGCCCTCGGTCTTGGCGCCGATTTTCATATCCTCCGCGTCCTTGAAGCTTACGTTCATCTGACGCTGTATCTCTTCGGTAAACTGATTGCCGCCCATCGGAATAGACCGGGTAAAGACGGTCATGCCCGCGACTATGACGCTGATCGACGTAATGGATGCGCCTATGTTTATCACGGCGACGTTCTCGCCCGGCATTACCGGGTAGTTTATCTCCATCATGTTCTCGAGCGCGAAGGAATCGACGTCCATGACCACGGGGTTAAGCCCCGCCTCTTTGATGACGTTGGTATAGTCGTTGATAACGTCTTTTTTCACCGCCACGAGCATGACGTCCATCTGCCCTTTGCCCTCTGTGTCCGCCCCGAGTATCTGGAAGTCGATATTGACGTCGGTTATGGGGAACGGTATATACTGCTCCGCCTCCCACTGAATGGACTCGGCGAGTTCGTCCTCGGTCATGGCCGGAAAACTGACCTTCTTGATGATTACGGAGTGGCCCGTAAGGGAAGAGATGGTGTCCTTGAGCTTGACGTTGTGCTCCTTTATCAAATCCTTCAGGGTACTGGTGACGGTCATCGAATCTATTATCGAGCCGTCCACGATGGCCTCGGGCGGCAGTTCGGCAAACCCCATCTTCTGAAGCTCCCAACCCTTCTTGGAAAGGGACATCTGGACGAGCTTGATGGAACTGGAGCCTATATCAAAGGCAACGGCGTCTTTCTTCTTTTGAAAAGGGAATATCATCTTGTGCCTTACCCCTGTGTCCGTGCCCGCGTTGAGCGAAACGCCCCGCGCGCCCGGCTAATCCGCAAAGACCTTGTTTTTGTCGGCAAGCTTGATGCCCAACGCCTGTATCAGCTTCCTCTTGGTATCGACCCTGCATTGGAAACCGCGCTCGACCCTGTCGACGGTCAAAGGAGAGATGCCCGCCTTCCTTGCAAGCTCCGCCTTGCTGAGGAGCATCGATTCTCTATACTTTTTTAGATTATTTTTGGACATATAGCAAGCACTAAAGTCACATTTAGGTGCATATGGGCGCGATAAACAGCCTGTAATCTCGCAATATGCAATTATGGGAAAACCAGTCTATGACGCCGCATGAAGCAATAAAAGACCGTTGAATTATACAGACTCTACTCTAACATTTTATATTTGTCAATACTTATTTTAAAATTAATTATAATTGATATTAATCATCCTATAAAAGACTATAACTACATACACGGAAAGCCGCGGCTGGCGCGGCGATTATACTCCGCGGCCGGGCCGCGCCGTCATGGCCGGGGCGGGCGCCGCGTCCGCGTCCATCATAAAAATCCCCCCTGCCGCATCAGCGACAAAGGGGTTATGTGTATGGGGACGGCGAGTTACGGGCCTAAGCCCGCGACCTCATGCCGTCTATTCCGTTATGCGGCCTTCTTCTCGGCCCTTGCCTCCTCCACCTCAACGCGCACCTTCCTGGGAAGCGCCTCGACCTTTGTAGGCATAGTCAACTCAAGCACGCCGTTTTTATAGAGGGCATGCACGCCGGTCGAGTCTACGCCGTCCGGCAGGGTGATGCTGCGCTCGAATGAGCCGTAACAGGCCTCATGGAAGAGATAACCCTCCTTCTGGGTGTCATACGCCGCCTTCCTCTCCCCCTTGATCGTCAAGACGTTGCCGGCAATCGCGATCTCAAGGTTTTTGGGGTCTACGCCGGGCAGATCCATCTGAACCGTAAATACGTTCTTTCTGATGAAGCATTCCACGGTGGGGAACCACTCGGAGACCAGCTCTTTTCTGAAGAGCCCGGCCGGGGTCATTGACGAGAAGAACCTGCGAACGAACTCATCCATATCCCTCTGGATGGTGGAAAGCTCTTTCAAAGGCTCCCATTTCCTGATATCCAGCATTTGACTCACCTCCTATTTCAGGCAGGCATATCAATGTCTGTCTTTATCTATGGTATTATTTGCGCCGTTTATACGTTCACCTCCCTGAGATACGGCGGGCAAGGCATACCTACTTATTATTATATCCCCGGCGAGATAGGCTGTCAATAGATGACGGAGGGGTAAACAAGGGGAAACACCTGCATTTACGCATAGTTACGCTATACGCGAGATTGAACATATAGCTTGAGGTTTGGCATGAAAAAAGCCGTCTAACCGGCCTTGTGAAGGGTCGGGTCGACCCTGCCCTTGGCAGGGGTCATCATATTGCGGCCTGACTGCTTGGAGGCGTACATGGCCGTATCAGCCTGCCTTATGAGGGCGTCGCGCAGCTCGACCGTGCTGCCGCCCGCCTTGACGTTCTCGCGCAGTTCGCTGACGCCGAGCGAAGAGGTGATATGCCCCTTGAGCATGACGGGCCTGGCCCCGGGATAGAGCCTGTGCCTTAAGAAGACGAACTCTTCTATGGCCTTACGAAGCGCTTCCGCGTATCCGGCGGCATCCGTTATTGAATGGCCGGGCAAGACCACCACGAACTCGTCGCCTCCGTACCTGACGCCGTTGGCCCTCTTGGGAAGCCCGGCTTTGATTATGGAGCCGACCTCGGTAAGTACGCGACTGCCCGCAAGATGGCCGTGGGTGTCGTTGACCTCTTTGAACCTGTCGAGGTCGAGGAAGACCAGCGAGAGCTGGCCGCCCCCGCGCACCGCGGCCGCAACCTCCTTGAATAGACAGTCGTAGAAGAACCTGTCGTTATAGAGCCCGGTCAGGTTGTCTACGTTGGAAAGCTCTTCAAAGGCCTTGGCGTCAAGGGAATTCTGTATGAGGGTCGATGTATATTCCGCAAACAGGCGCAGGAGCGAGAGGTCGGCCCTGGAGTAGTTGACGCCTGTCAGTTTGTTGAGCAGTTCGATTACCCCGATGGTCGCGCCCTTCAGCCTTATCGGGGCGCAAACTATCGACTTGGTGCAGAAGTTGGTCTTCTTGTCTATCCCGGAGTAGAAACAGACGTCCTGCCCGACCTCCTTGCTTATATACGGCCTGCCGGACGTATACGTCCTGCCCACGATACCGGCGTCCTCGGGCAGGCTCGTGCCGACTATCGCGGCGCTGCCCTTGCCGAAGCACGCCACAAAGTACAACTGCTGCGACGCGGCCTTGCCGCGCCGGCGCGGCTTCCTGACGATTGCGGGGTCGTCGAGAAGGATGGAGCCGGACTCCGACGGGACGAACCTGTTCGCCCACAGGAGTATCTCCTTGAGCATGGCGTGCAAATCCACGTTTTCAACGCCTATGCGCGCCTTCCTGTCAAGGAGCGCTTCAAGGAGCGGCTGACCGACCACGTTTATACGCATATTGGAAGATGCCCCCTTAATGCCCGTTTTGAAATCGTCCCGGCTGCGCGCCTTAGCAAGCGCAGGGAATAGAACACCCACACCCGGCTTCAAGCAATACCATATAATACCGGATGCCGCGAATTTTACAACAATCGTATCCTGAATTCAATATCGCGCCCGCCCGCGCCCGGCGCGCAAGTCCTGGCCCGGGCCGCATCCGCCGGATGCGTTATTCGAAACGCACGTCCATCATGTGCGTCGAGCACGATATGCACGGGTCGTATGCGCGCACGAGCGATTCAATCGCCCCGCGTATCTCCTCGCGGGGGCGGTCTATAATCGCGGGCACGAGCGAGCGCATGTCGTCTTCTATCGAGCGCAGGTTCTGCGCGGTGGGTATGATGCAAACGGCGCTCTGCACGAGTCCGTCCCTGTCGATTGCATACTCGTGATAAAGCGTGCCGCGAGGCGCCTCGACAATGCCGACCCCCCTGCCGTATTTTTTCGGCTTCGCAAGCGGCTCCTGACGCAGCCCCCTGTCAAGGAGTTCGTCTATGAGCGATATTGCGTCTTCAACCGCCTGAAAGCACTCGACGAGCTGGGCTGAGTTGTTAAGATACGGGTCATAGGCAGGCACGCGGATACCGGCCTCTATTGCCGCCTTGCGGCCTCTGGCGCCGAGCTGACGCCAGTTATTGTTCACGCGCGCCAGCGCGCCCACCATATACGTCCCCTTCGACGTCCTTGCGTGCTTGGCCGCGGAATGCGGCACGATATATTCCTTTATCTTCTTCGAATAATTAGCGGTCTTGAGGGCCGAGCCCTTGCTCGAATACGGCTCGCCGCCGTATACCGCGTACTCGCCTTTCCCCTTGAGGGAGACGAACTCGCGCGCCTTGAGATTGGGGAATTCGCGCCTCGGCATCCGCTCCATTAGCTCCAGCGTATATTCAAGGTCGTCGAACGAAGCCTTCAGTAGCCCCCTCAACCTTTTCAACTCTTCAACCTTGGGCAGGTATGCGACCCCGCCCGGGAAAAACGATATCGGGTGTATGTGCCTGCCCGCCACTGCCGCGCAGACCTCGTTCGACAGGCGCTTCAGCTCAAGGCCTTTCTTTGCAATCTCCGGGTGGGTCTTCAGTATAGGGACAATAGAACCTTCGCCGAGAAAGTCCGGGAAGACGAGGAAGAAGAGGTGCAATATGTGGCTCTGGAGCGTCTCGCCGCAAAAGGCGAGTTTGCGAAGGAGCGTTGACTGGCGCGAGATGCGTATGCCCATCGCGTCCTCAACCGCCTTGAGAGAGGCGGAAGTGTGGCTTACCGCGCAGATGCCGCAGATGCGCGACATGATGTGCTGGGCCTCGTCATACCTGCGTCCGCGCAGCATCACCTCGAAGAAACGCGGAGACTCGATTATCTCGAGCTTTATCTCCTTCACGCGGCCGTTCCTGACGTCTATAACGACGTTGCCGTGCCCCTCGACGCGCGTTATCTCGTCTATCTTTATGTGAAGGTCTTTTTTCATCGCAAATCAACCCTTGGGAAAACCCTGATTAAGGAAGCTCTGATTTATTCTGTTATTTGTCATTTCGAGGAGTGCTTTTGCGACGAGAAATCTTGTAACTTGCTGATTTAACTACAGAACAAGATTTCTCGCTGCGCTCGAAATGACAATTCGATTCAATTAATCAGAGCTTCCTTAAGTCATTTTTTGTCATTGCGAAGACTCAGACTGCCTGTCTGGACTACACGCGCGTCGTCTTGTGTAGCTCAGGGCTTTAGCCCTGAATAACGGGCGCTGGATGTGCAGTATCAGGCCTGAAGGCCTGAACTACAGATGTACGTCATTCCCGCATACATCCAGCGGGAATGACAAATAAAGTCTAATAGAGGAGCGCTGTTGCTCTTACGCTATCGCATCCATTCACCGCTTCCTTTTTATGGCGCACCGGTCATAGAGGTTGAACGAATCCATGACCGAGTCCGCCGTAAGGCCGTATCTCTTGAGCGTTTCGGTATGCGCGCCGATATTCGGGTCGTCGACAAGGCCGCGACACCCCCAGCATACGCCCCCGTAGGTGACGCATATCGCGTCGCACCCGGCCCGCGTAACCGGGCCGAGACAGGTCTTGCCCTTCTCGAACACGCAGATATTGCCCGCGAGCTTGCAATCCACGCATACAGGATGGTTCGTTATCTTAGGGACACTGCCCATCAGGAGCGCGGTCAGCACTGAGAGGAACTCTTTTTTCGGTATGGGACAGCCGTGTATATAATAATCGACGTGGATAAAGGCGTCTATCGGCCGGACGGTATCCGTGTCAAAGGCCTTTTTCTTGTGAGCGCCCCTGCCATAGACCTCTTCCTGCAGATAGCGCATGGGAAAGCGGTTCTTGAGGCAATTAAGCCCGCCTGTGGAAGAACACGCCCCGAGGGCGACGACGACCCGCGCCTTCTTGCGTATCTTCCTGAGCTTGTGCGCCTCTTCCTTCCGGCTTATGGAGCCTTCGACAAAGGCGATTTCATAGTCCTCGTGCCGCTCGGTCATGGCCTCGCGGAAGTTGACGATATCGACCTGCCGCAGTATTTCCGGCAATTCGTTCTCGCAGCTCAAGACCATGAGCTGGCAGCCCTCGCAGCAGGTGAACGAAAAAAAAGCGGCTTTCGGTCGCTGTGTCATGTCATAAGAATACCATAAAATTCACACCTTGTAAAAAACGGCAGGAAACTCTGGACAATACCCCCATATCGGTATATTTTTATGCAATGGACCTGAAAGAGCGCTACCCGTGCGTGATAGGCACGGCCGGACACATCGACCACGGCAAGACCACCCTCGTCGCCGCCCTTACCGGAACGGACACCGACCGTCTTCCGGAGGAAAAACGCAGGGGCATGTCAATCGACCTGGGCTTTGCCGCGCTTGAATTGAAAGGCGACGGCACGGCGGTCATGGCCGGGCTTGTGGACGTGCCGGGCCACGAGCGGTTCATAAAAAACATGCTTGCCGGGGCAACCGGCATGGATGTGGCGCTTTTTTGCGTGGCTGCCGACGACGGCATAATGCCGCAGACGCGCGAGCACTTCGAGATAATCCGGCTCCTCGGTGTGCGCGAATGCGTCTTTGCCGTGACCAAGGCAGACTGCGTCACCAATGAACGCATGGACGCGGTAAAAACGGCCATCGCCGGACTCATTGCCCCCACCGGGCTTGCCGCCTCTCCAATCATACCGGTCAGCGCAAAGACCGGGCCTGGCATGGATAAGCTTAAGGAAGCGCTGTGGCATGCGGCCTTACGCAGCCGCCGTCCTGACAGCATCTACGAGGACCCGTTCCGACTCCCCATCGACCGTTCCTTCCATGTAAAGGGCTTTGGCACGGTGGTGACCGGCACGGTAGCGTCCGGCTCAATAAAAAAAGGCGCGGAGCTTCTCTGTTATCCGTCCGGCGCGATTGTAAAGGTGCGCGGCATGGAGAGCCTGCACTCTGCAATCGACGAGGCACGGGCCGGACAGCGGACGGCCCTCAATATCACTACGCCGCCTGATACGGATACGGGCAGAGGCGTGATGCTCGTCTCACCCGAACTTAAACCGTTTATCGAGGCCGCCTTGAATACCCCCATATACGCGGAATGCGCCTTTGAATTCATACGCGATGTAGACCTGAAAAATGGCCGCAAGACATTCAAGGGCCACCACCTTACGGCCGAATCCGTCGTAACGATACGCCTTGCCAGCGGCAGTGCCGGCTGCGGCAGGCTCACCATGCGGCCGCCTCTGCTTGCGCTTCGTGGCGACAGGGTGATACTGCGCGATACCGGCCGCAACGAGACCGTTGGCGCAGCCGTTGTAAAGGCCGCGTGGCTGAATAAAAAGACGATGCCGCGAAGGCCGCTCCCCCCTTTAGCAAAGGGGGGCTGGGGGGGATTTGATAGACTCCCCCCTTTAACAAAGGGGGGCCGGGGAGGATTTAATAAACTCCCCACTTTAGCAGAAGGAGACAGGGCGGGATCTGAACCTCTCCAACTCCTCCATTCCATCCTCGAAACTCGCAACGGAATCAGGCTCACAGAGGCCGCCCTCATCTTCAATATGCGCGAGCAGGCA
>JACRNO010000057.1 GCA_016234855.1 Deltaproteobacteria bacterium
GTATGTTCGTACCTGCCTCTGAACATCTGTCCCTCTGAACCGGTTATATGCTATGAATAAAAGGTCTTGTTCTTGCTGAAAGGGGTTCACCGGCAACCATAAACCGCGGCTTATGCGCGGCCATACCACAAACCGATACTCCTATACCACTTTATACCACTTCATACCACGCTCTGATTATACGCCGTGACAGATATTTGTCAAGCGAAAAGATGGGTTTTTTTTCATTGAAATCAGCGTGTTAAACTGAGGTTTCGGACTGATGTAAGGCCAGCTTGAAAATGGGATTTGACAGAAGGGTGATTCCAGAGAGGTATAACGGAGATTCTTTTGACTGCGAGTGGGTGTTTTTTATCAGGCGTGGAGAAAAAGGATGAGAGAGTTGACTAAAAAATCCGGCAAGGCCTTGCATCAATACGGTCCTTCCGTTTGACCGGCATCAGCCACGACCATGGTCCCGGCCACACGGTCGCCGAGACGCGCGCCGCCTGCCTCGTCGGTTATTATGCCGCCTACCTCCACCACGGTAAGGGCAATGGCGGCCAGACCGACGAGCAGCTTGCCGATGTAAGGGACCCAACCGAGGATGACGTAGATGAGTATCAGCACGCCGAACTCAGCATTGCGCGCTATCGACCTTCTGATATCGCCGGATATGAGGATGTATAACGCGCCTGCAAGCACGCCGACGAACGAAGGAAACGCGAAAAACGCGCCCACGATGAGCGCGTCAATGAGCTTGGCGATGAAGCGCTCGAGCAGTTCAGCCCGGACAAGGCCTGCCTCGCCTCCGTCCGTCGCCGCGCCCGGCTCCAGCGGCTTAAATGAAAAGCCTTCAAGCATCAGGACTCCGTTATGCCGTTTGCACTACGCATACAAAGCCGCGCCTTTTTAATGAAAGACCGACACCTGTTGTCAACGCCTTGTCGGCATCCACGCGCATGCCCGGCCTGTCGGTCTGAGATGCGCGGAATTTGCCCTTGTGTCTTTCGTAGCTCTGGGCTTCGGCCCTGAGATGAACGCCATTTCAACCGCCAACAAGACCAGACCTGAACCTCTGAACGCATCAGCCGCAAATTACTACCCGCCGCTGACTTCCATTATAAACAGGATAAACGCCATTGACGGACGCCGGGACGAGTCCCTCATGGCGAAGTGGATGCCCTCGAACTTCCAACCGTCCTTGACCGTAGCGTTGATGGCAGCCTCCATATCAACGTCGGTCACGGTAGCCAGCTCAACGACCTTGTATAGGGCGGGCTATGCCCGCCAAAAGATAAACCTGCGCCGCCTGTAAACGGCTGGCGCACCCAGCCTACTCATGACATCACGAAATAGGTTTTTGTAGCTCAGGCCTTCAGGCCTGATGTCTCGCGTCCCGCTGCCATTTATCAGGGCTAAAGCCCTGAGCTACAGCTCGCTGGATGTGCCCGACCTACCAAACCCTGCCAATTAGACATCTGATATACAACGGGCGTCCAGCCCACGCAAAATCCCTTAGCGCCTGTGCTCCTTACCGCCGCCAGCGGCCTTTTTCTTCTCGTCGCGCGCTGCCTTTGCGGCATCAGTCGGCTGATAGGTGCAAAACGGCTCTTCGTCCATATAGTTTGACGTAAACGCGAAGGCCCTTGCCCTGCAACCGCCGCAGACCTTCCTGTACTCGCAGTAGCCGCACCTGCCGTTGTAATCGTCCCAGTTGCGCATCTCCTGAAAGACCTTGGAATTGTCCCAGATATCGTGGAACTGCTCTTTTCTTATATCGCCGCACTCCACGTCGAGGAAGCCGCATATCTGCACCTTGCCGGTGTTCGAGACAAACGCGAACGACTGGCCGCCCATGCAACCCTTGCTCATGGCGTCCATGCCGTGCGTCTCCGGCGTGACGGTTATGCCCTTTTCGCGCTCCTGCTGACGGAAGATGCGATAATAATGCGGGGCGCAGGTCGGCTTGAACTGGAGCGGCACCTTGTCCCTCATGTCGTAGAACCACTTAAGCGTCCTCTCGTACTCCTCCGGCGGTATCTCCTGGTCTTTCAACGCCGCGCCCCTGCCGGTCGGCACGAGCAGGAACGGATGGTGGGCCTTGGCCCCGAGGCTTATGACAAGCTCGAGTATCTTGGGCAGCTCGGCCAGGTTATGTTTGGTTATGGTCGTGTTGACCTGAAAGTCCAGCCCGACCTTCTTTACGTTTTCTATGGCGGTCATGACGGATGCGAACGCGCCCTTGACGCGGCGGAAGTTATCGTGGCTCTCGGCGGTTGCGCCGTCTATTGAGAACGAGACGCGCTGGATGCCCGAATCTATCATCTTCTGCGCGGTCTCTTCGGTCACGAGAAAGCCGCACGGCGCCATGACCATGCGCAGCCCCAGGTCGGTGCCGTACTTGGCAAGCTCCCATATATCGTCGCGCAGCATCGGCTCGCCGCCCGTCATGATCATGATCGGGTTTGAAAAGGAGGCCACGTCATCGAGGAACGCCTTGCACTCGGCGGTTGTAAGCTCGTTGGGATACGGGCCGAAACGCGCCGCGGCCCTGCAATGGATGCAGTCGAGGTTGCATGAGCGCGTAAGTTCCCATGCTATGAGTTTGGGAAGCCACTTCCTGCCGCCTGATTTATCTTCGCCGGGCTTGGCGCCCGGATGTCCGCCGTGACCGCCGTGTCCGCCGGGGTGGCCTCCCGGATGTCCGCCCGGATGTCCCTTTGGTTTTTCTCCGTGCATGATGAGTTCTCCTTTTATTGATGCGCCAGATGCGCTTGATTATGGCCTGACATAGAGCCTTGCCTTACTGCTTCACACCAGTCTACTAAGTATATTTTTCTTTCAATGCCTCGCGTTCGGGAGGCATTGTTTCTTTAGCCATTTACTCAATTCCGTTAGTCGTTCCGATTCTTTATTATTCTCATCGGCCATTACTTCCATCTCCCACAACTGACATTATTGCTCTTGATGCGCATGACTACAGAGCAAGATAGTCACGCGGCCTCAATATCCGCAAATCAAAAGGCAGCACACCCATATCAAGGAGGTCTTTATCACCGGTGACCAGATAATCCGTCTTAGCGGCAAAACAACATTCAAGGAGCATATTATCCGCCTCATCGCGACAGAGCATAAACTTCCTGACCGGGTAAACAGTCTTTGCCACAGCCACGAAAGCGGCAATGCCTGATATCAGCGTCTTCAATTGTCTATGATTGATCTTGTCTTCCTCCTCAAGCGTCAAAGGGACTTCCCGATATTCCTTTAGAAGCTCCGGCGACACATATACGGAGGCCTCTGCCAGCACCTTCCTAACCGCCGTCGCAGGGACCCCGCCAAATACAAAGGCGGAGATTACCACGCCGGTGTCAACGACAACCCCGCGCCTTCTCTTCGTAGGCCTTTCTCCTTATCTTCTTAACAGCGTTGTCGATGTCTTTTAAAGTCAGTGCGGTATTTTTGAAGGATGCCCGCGCAATCGTAAAGGCCGCATCAAGCCTGTCTTCAGGCGAAAGCGCCGAGAGTATATAATCTTCAGGATTGATTGTTTTCGTTACCGTCCGCATCGTATCACCTCCCTTACCCAGCCTTCCTCATCACCTTTGCCGCCTCTTTGGCGAAGTATGTGATTATCATATCCGCTCCGGCGCGCCTTATTGACATGAGCGACTCCATCATCGCCCTGTCGTGGTCGAGCCAGCCCGCGGCCGCCGCGGCCTTTATCATCGAAAACTCGCCGCTTACGTTGTAGGCCGCCGTGGGATAGCCGAATTCCGTTTTGATGCGCCTTATTATATCGAGGTACGGCAGGGCCGGTTTGACCATCACGATATCCGCGCCCTCTTCTATGTCGAGCGCGACCTCGCGGAGCGCCTCTTCCGCATTCGCCGGGTCCATCTGATAGCTTCTCCTGTCCCCGAACTGCGGCGTCGACTCGGCAGCGTCGCGGAAAGGCCCGTAGAAGGCCGACGAATACTTTGCAGCGTAGCTCATTATCGGCGTGTCGTCATAACCCTCGTCGTCAAGCGCGCCCCTGATGGCGGCAACCCTGCCGTCCATCATATCGGAGGGCGCGACGATATCCGCGCCCGCCTTGACGTGCGAAAGCGCCTCCTCACAGAGGAGCTCCAGCGTCGAGTCGTTGTCAACGTCGCCATCTTTTATGATACCACAGTGGCCGTGCGAAGTATATTCGCACATGCAGACGTCGGTTATGACCTGCACCTGAGGATATTTATCCTTTATCGCGGCAATCGCCTCCTGCACCGGGCCGTGCGGGTCGTTCGCGCTCGAGCCGGTTGCGTCCTTATGCTCGGGTATGCCGAAGAGGAGCACGGACGGTATGCCGAGCGAGACGACCTCTTTCATCTCCTTCCTGATGTTATCGACCGAGAGCTGCGCGTGCCCGGGCATCGACTTTATAGGCTTTGTAATGCCCTTGCCGTGCGTAACGAACAGGGGCAGTATCAGGTCGGAGACGTTCAGGTCCGTCTCCCTGACCATCTCCCTGATGGTTGGGTTCTTTCTGAGCCTGCGAAGCCGGTAGATTGGGAAGTTCATTACGTATTCTCCTTGAGGTAACGTTTGCCGAACCGATTAACTACGGATAACGAAGAGGATGTTTCATTTCTAACTCTTTCGACTCTGACATTTCACCGTTCTCATTATTAAGGTCATGAAAACGACACTGAAATTCGCACTCGGGTTTCGTGCTAACACGGCGAATCTCTATAACGCCTACGGGGCGATTGTCCTTTCTGTTTTCCTTATAGAATTTCTTGATATTACTAACCGTTTTTTCGGCTTGTTTAATTCCGCGTCTACCATCAATACGAGTTTGAATAATCGCCAACCCCACCTTGGCTGCCACACTCTGACTCAGGAGTTTATTAAAGTCACCATACGGGAACTTCTTCTCGACCTTGTTACTATCCCATTCCCACTCAATGGCTAAATCCATCGGACCTTTTCTGTCTTTTTTATTTCTCCATATAGCCGCGTCAAGTCTGGGCGAGCGGCTTTCGTCCGACATAGGTAATTCGAAACAATATAGGTTATAATCCAATTTTTCCACGACCCATTCGGACAGATACTTACTCCATGCTGCACCAGCATGCTTATCCCCATTTTTTACTATGCGCGGCACTGACGGAGCAAACGATATCTCAAACTCCTTTACAAACTCATCAAGTATCTCTCGGCCTTGGTTGCTCATACAGGATGCCCCCTATTCTGTGGCGTCAGGAGTTTCCTCCTGACGCCCTGCCAAGCCGTATGCAGTAGGGAGGAAACTCCCGACTGCACGAAAACCAGCCACCTCACCGCCCTCTGTAATACTCCGCCATCGCCTCTGCAAGCGCGGGCACGGTGTACGCCTTTGGCATCACGTCCACGTTAAGGCCGAGCTCACGGGCGGTGTCGGCGGTTATGGGGCCTATGCAGGCGACTTTGACTCCGGCCATCAATCGGGAAAGCTCCTGCTTTGTAAAATTCTTCGCAAAGTTCGTGACGGTCGAAGACGAGGTAAACGTCACCATGTCGATTAAGCCGTCAGCCAACTCTTTCTTCAAGACCCCGGCCTCTTTGCGCGGACGTATCGTCTTATATGCCGGGCATACGTCTATCTTTCCGCCGAGCCGCTTTATCTCAACAGGCAATATCTCGCGCGCCTGCATGGCGCGGGCAAGGAGAAAGCGCCTGCCCTTTATCGACTTCTTGCCAAGCGCCGAGATTATCGCCTCTGCCCGGTACTCCTTTGGCGTAAGGCTGACGTTAAGCCCGAGGGCTACTATCGCCTCTTCGGTGCGCGGCCCGATAGCACAGAGCTTTACGCCTTTTAACTCCCTTAAATCATAACCAAGAAAACGCAGCCGCTCAAAGAAATATTTTACACCGTTTACGCTTGTAAATATAGCCCAGTCATAAGACGAAAGCCTCTTTATGGCCGCGTCAAGCGGCTTCCACGCGGGCGGGGCAACAGTCTTAATCGTCGGAAATGTCACAGGCTCCGCCCCCTCTGCCTCAAGGAGCGCGGTAAACGCGCCTGCCTGCTCAAGTGCGCGCGTTACAACGATGCGCCTGCCGAAGAGCGGCTTGGTCTCGAACCAGTTGAGCCTCTCGCGCAGCCCCACCACGTCCCCGACCACGGTAATGACCGGCGGCTTTATGCCTGCCGTCTCGGCAAGCGATATGATGTTGTCCAGCCTGCCAACGACGCACTCCTGCTTGGTGAGCGTGCCCCAACGAACAAGGGCGACCGGCGTTGCGACGTCCCAGCCGTTGGCCATGAGCTTGGTCATGATAAACGGCAGGTTCTTCCACCCCATAAGGAAGACGAGCGTGCCGCGCCCGGTCGAGAGCTTGTCCCACGCGATGTTTGAACGCTCCTTCAGAGGGTCTTCCTGCCCGGTTACGAAGGTAACGGACGAGGCAAGGTCCCTGTGCGTAAGGGGTATACCGGCGTAAGCGGGCGCGGCCACCGCCGAGGTCACGCCCGGGACTATCTCGAACATAAGCCCGGCCTTGCGTATCTCCTCAGCCTCCTCCGCGCCCCTGCCGAAGACAAACGGGTCGCCGCCCTTTAGCCGGACGACCAGCTTGCCCGCCTTTGCCTTCTTTATAATGAGGGCGGTTATCTCGTCCTGCGCTATCGTTTTGGCAGAGCCTTTCTTGCCGACGTAAATGTGTTCGCTGCCCGGCTTTGCATATTCAAGCAGACGCGCATTGGCGAGGAAATCATATATTACGCAATCGGCGCGGTTCAAGACCGCGACGGCCTTTACCGTTATAAGACCGGGGTCGCCCGGCCCTGCCCCGACCAGATATACCTTTACGCCCTTCTTCTCAGCCATGTGCCTCCCCTGCTAAAAAAATACCAGACCATGATTAATAAACCCGTAACAGGTTCGTTATAAAAAGATTAAAAAGACAAGTTCCGGCATTATAACAGAACCGGCACGGTCATGGCAATCAGACTCTCATGTTGACAATCACCCCTTGACAAGTTGACAAAGACAAGATAAATTGTTGTCAATGGGAACGCACTCAACAACAGAAGAGATAAAAAGGTTTATAATAAACAATGTCGAGGCGCATCCGGCTGACCTGACCGCTATTACGGCAAAGACCTTCGGGATTTCCAGACAGGCGGTCAACCGTCATCTGCAAGGGATGCTCAAAGAGGGCGCGCTGCGCGCCGAAGGCGCGACCCGCAACAGAAAATATTTTCTAAAACCGGTTATTGAAGAGACGTTTATAATATCTATAAAGCCCGGACTTCAAGAAGACAAGGTCTGGCGCGAGATGATAGAGCCGTTGCTGAAGGGCGTTAAAGAAAACGTATTGAATATCTGCTATTACGGTTTTACAGAGATGCTTAATAATGTATTTGACCATGCCGAGGCGAAGAAAGCCGTCATTCATTTTGAGAGATATCTGAACGGGATATACATCTGGGTGATTGATAACGGCGTTGGTATCTTCAACAAGATTGCCGGAAAATTCCACCTTGATGACCAGAGACACGCGATACTGGAGCTCTCGAAAGGCAAATTGACCACAGACCCAAAGCAACATACAGGCCAGGGTATTTTTTTCACATCAAGGGCGTTTGACGCCTTCGACATCTTGTCAGGGAGACTGATATTAGCCACCCGGCAAGAGAAAGACTGGTTACTGGAAGAACCTTCCGATGGGACAGATATCAAAGGCACTGAAATAGTCATGAAAATAAGCACAGGCTCTGAAAGGACGCTCAAAGACGTCTTCGACAGATTCGTCGACGTTGACTATGGATTTACAAAGACCATCGTGCCGGTTGACCTCGTCAGATATGGCGCAGAAACCCTTGTCTCGCGCTCACAGGCCAAGCGACTGATGGCGCGGCTCGAACTCTTCAAAGAAGCACTGCTTGATTTTGAGGGTGTGCCATCAATCGGGCAGGCGTTTACCGACGAAATCTTCAGGGTCTATCAGAACGCGCACCCCGAGATCAAGATTCAATATTGCAACGCGACCGAAGAAGTGGAGAAGATGATAAAGATGGTAAAGACGGAAGCAACGCGCAAGGCTGAATAAGGAGAACTTACACAAATGATTATCGGCGTCCCAAAAGAGATCAAAGAAGCTGAATTCCGCGTGGCAGTTGTTCCTGCGGGCGTAAAGGCCTTGACCAATGCGGGGCATACCGTGCTAGTTGAGAAGGGCGCGGGACTTGCCAGCGCCATACCGGACGCGGAATACGAGAACGCCGGTGCAACGGTCTGCGCAACCGCCGAAGAGGTATGGCAGCGCTCAGCCCTCATATTAAAAGTGAAAGAGCCGAGGCCGGAGGAGTATCGCTACTTCCGCGAAGGCCTTTGCATATTCACCTTCTTTCACCTGGCCGCAAACCCGGCCCTGGCCGATGAAATGTTAAAGACCGGGGTGACCGGCATCGCTTACGAGACTATCGTGCTCAACGACGGCTCGCTCCCCATACTCTCGCCCATGAGCGAGGTCGCGGGAAGGCTCGCCATACTCGCGGGCAGCCATCATCTGATGAAGCCGTACGGCGGCAGGGGCGTGCTACTGCCCGGAGTACCCGGGGTCGAGGCGGGCCGCGTCGTGATACTCGGCGCAGGCGTGGTCGGCCAAAACGCGCTTAAGATGGCCGTGGGCCTGGGCGGCCAGGTAACGGTAATCGACGCAAAGATTCAGGCGCTTCGTCGAATAGACGACATCTACGCAGGGCGCGTTACGACGCTCGTCTCCAACCCTCACAATATCGAAGAGACCGTCACCAGGGCCGACCTGGTGGTCGGCGCGGTCCACATACCAGGCGCGCGCACCCCGGCCCTTGTAACGCGAAAGCTGGTCTCGGCCATGAAAAAAGGAGCGGTCATAGTGGACGTCTCCATCGACCAGGGCGGGTGCATCGAGACCATCCGCCCGACCACGCACACGGAGCCGGTATATGAGGTAGACGGCGTAATACACTACGGAGTGACCAATATGCCAGGGGCCGTGCCACGCACGTCAACCTTCGCGCTTACGAATGCGACCCTGCCATACGTCATGAGCCTTATTGCCAACGGCCCGCTCAAGGCCGCAACGGGAAACCCGGCCATTGAAAGGGGCGTCAACATCCATAACCACAAGGTCACTCACGCCACGGTCGCCTCTGCCCTCAATACGGCTTACACCCCGCTGCACAAGACGTAGAGGCAATCTCGCAGTATGGGCTGTACCCACTGTAGCTCAGGGCTTTAGCCCTGAAAATGGCCACTGGACGCGTGATATCAGGCCTAAAGGCATGAGCTACTGTTTTCAATATATAATGGCTGGCGCAGCCACCCTACTAAAGACCGGCCGCGCATTTTTCTTGCCAATCCCGGCATGATACGGTAAATTTTCAGAAAATACCCTCTTGGAGCCGAACCGATGGTAAAAAAATACTACAACCTTACCGTGATATGCGAAGGGGCCATGCCTGACTTTACGGTCGACGAAAAGACCGTGGACACGTTTGAAAAGGCGTTTGGCGGCGAAGAAGGGCTAATACAGTTCATAGACATGGAGGACAAGGGAGAGGTCAGACTCAGAAATAAGAAATTAGTAGGCTACAAAAAGACCCGGATGACCCATCTGCCCGCTGAATTAAAGGCTCAGGAAGGTTCGCAAGATAAAAAGTAGAATATCGGCATGGATATTCCAATGATGGGCGCCCCTTCTCGAGCATGCCGCTCTTCACCCCATCCCCAAAACAGATACGCGTCAAACCGCATTGCCCCGGACCCGGCCTTTCCAGTGACGTTAGAACCCCGCGAAAAACCGTGCTTTTATCTTGACTGGCAGCTTCAAATAGGCTAATTTAAAATATTCGCCGAAACCGAACAAGTCTGTCCGGCTTGCAAGCGGCCGAAGTTATGACAATACTCGATAAGGAAAAGGTCAGGCCAGTGGAAGGCACAAGCGTTGAATTCAAGGACAGGCTCGCAAAGCTCCAATCGCTAAGGGATGCGGGTATAAACCCGTATCCCAACGACTTCAAGGCGGCCGATACCTGCGGCAAGGTAGGCAACGATTGCGGCAACGCGACAAAAGAAGAGCTTGAGGCAAAGGAGATAAGGGTCTCGATAGCCGGAAGGATCATGGCCATACGCGACTTTGGCAAGGCCTCGTTCGTGCACGTGCAGGACAGGAGCGGCAGGCTCCAGGGATATATCAAAAAGGACATCCTCGGGGAAGAGGGCTACGCCCTCTTCAAGAAGCTCGACACGGGCGACATCATAGGCTTCGAGGGGCGCCTTTTCAGGACGCGCACGGGCGAGCTTACGGCTGAGATATCAAGACTCAGGCTCCTTGGCAAGGGGCTTCATCCCCTGCCCGAAAAATGGCACGGGCTGGTCGACGTGGAGGCGCGCTACAGACAGCGCTACCTCGACCTGATGGTCAACCCGGATGTGCGCGAGGTCTTCCTCAAGAGGACGGCCATAGTAAGGTTCATCAGGGAGTTCCTCTCAGGCCGTGAGTTCATCGAGGTCGAGACCCCGATGCTCCAGCCCATAGCGGGCGGCGCGGCGGCAAAACCGTTTACGACCTTTCATAACGCGTTGGGCCAGGAACTCTACCTGCGCATCGCGCCGGAGCTATATCTCAAAAGGCTCATAGTGGCGGGGCTTGAGCGCGTCTTTGAAATAAACAGGAACTTCAGGAACGAAGGTGTCTCCACCCAGCACAACCCCGAGTTCACGATGCTGGAGTTCTACCAGGCATACGCCACGTTCGAAGACATGATGGACCTTACGGAAGAGATGATAAGCTCGCTTGCGATGCAGCTCCACGGCTCGATGAAGGTCGATTATCAGGGCACGACACTCGACTTCACCCCGCCCTGGAAGAGGATTACCGTAAGGGACGCCGTCCTTGAATACTCGAACGCGGACAAGGCGATATTCGACGACAAGGCCGCGGCCCTGGCCTTTTCAAAGACCCTCGGGCTTACCGTGCCCAAAGGGCTGAGCCACGGCAAGGTCATTCAGGAGATATTCGAGAAGACGGCCGAGCACGAGTTCATCCAGCCGACCTTCGTCACGCACTATCCGCTGGAGATCTCCCCTCTGGCGCGCAAGAACGAAAAAGACCCGTCGCTCGTCGACAGGTTCGAGCTGCTCGTCAACGGCAAGGAGATCGCCAACGCCTTTTCCGAGCTCAACGACCCGGTCGACCAGCGCGACCGCTTCGAGGGTCAGCTTAAGGAGCGCGCCGCGGGCGACGTCGAGGCGCACGAGATGGACGAGGACTACTGCCGCGCCCTTGAATACGGCATGCCGCCGACCGCCGGAGAAGGCATAGGCATCGACAGGCTTGTAATGATAATGACGAACAGCCCGTCGATAAGGGACGTGATACTCTTTCCGCTCCTGAAAAAATAGACCTCTGGGCTACATAAGGCGTAGTTTTTTGTAGTTCAGGGCTTTAGCCCTGAACATAATGGCTGAGCGTAACGCATGTGTCAAAAGACTCAGGCCTGAGGGCCTGATACATAAGGCATCATCATAATGTCCTACGAGCTATTCATCGGCCTTCGCTATCTCAAGGCCAAGAGAAAACAGACCTTCATATCGGTCATATCCTTCATCTCGATACTCGGCATAACCGTCGGGGTGATGGCGTTGATAATAGTCCTCTCGGTGATGAACGGGTTTGAGGAGAACCTCAAGGAGAAGATCCTCGGCGTAAACGCCCACGTCGTTGTAACCGGTTTTACGGGCGGACTGCGTAATTACGCGGACGTGGCCGAGAAGGTCAGGCACGTAAAGGGCGTCGTGGGCGCCACGCCCTTCACGTACAACCAGGCGATGATCTCCGGCGGCACCGGCGTGGTGGGGGCCGTGATACGCGGCATAGATACCGCCTCCGCGGGCACGGTCACGATACTGCCCGATCGCATAAAGTCCGGGACGCTGGCGGGCCTTGCCGTGCCGTTCCCCGAAGGCGCGGCGCAGACGGACGCCGCCGCTGATGCGAAGCTGCCCGGCATAATGATAGGCCGCGAGCTTGCCAGAAACCTCGGCCTTGACGTGGGCGACACGCTGCGCGTTATCTCGCCCATGGGTGCGATGACCCCTGCGGGCACGGTGCCGAGGATGGCGGCGTTCAGGGTCTCCGGCGTCTTCGAAATGGGGATGTACGAATACGATTCCTCGCTGGCCTTCATCTCCATCGACTCGGCCAGACGTTTCTTCCGCCTGGGTGACGCCGTCTCAGGGGTGGAGGTCAAGGTGGCCGACATATACGCAGCCGAGAAGACGGCTGATGAAATCATGGGCGCGCTCAAAGGCTCATACTGGACGCGGACGTGGATGGAGATGAACAGGAACCTCTTCTCCGCGCTCAAGCTCGAGAAGGCGGCCATGTTCATCATCCTCACGCTCATCATAATCGTCGCCGCGCTGAACATCATCTCGACGCTCATAATGGTCGTGATGGAAAAGGGAAAAGACATTGCCATTTTAAAAAGCCTCGGGGCCACGCCGGGCGGCATAATGCGGATATTCATGATAGAGGGCGCGATAATAGGCGTCATCGGCACCACGCTGGGCACCGTGCTCGGCACCGTGACGGCGATAAACCTCGAGGCGCTTATAGCGGCCATAGAAAAGCTCTTTCACTTCAAGGTGCTGCCTGCGAGCGTATACTACATAGACAAGTTCCCGTCGAAGGTGGAGCCGTCCTTCGTCATAGCCATCGCCCTCATCTCCCTGGGCATCAGTTTTCTTGCAACGCTCTACCCGTCTTACCAGGCGTCGCGTTTCGACCCCGTAGAGGGGCTCAGATACGAATAAAATGAGGCGATAAGAGATGGCTCTGGACGCACAAACCGCATCCCGCGTCAAGGATAAGGCTGAAGACCTCTTCTCCAAGGGCAAGTTCTCGGAAGCCATCGAGACCTATGAGAAGATAAAGGCCTACGGCGTAAAAGACCCGCGCATCAACCTGCGTATGGGCGATATCGCGCGCAAGATGGGCAATAACGCCGGCGCAGTCGAATACTATAAAGACGCTGTAAGCAACTTCGTCAAGGCCGGCTTCATCATCAAAGCGGTCGCGGTCTGCAAGATAATCATAAGCATAGACCCGGCCCAGCAGGAGATTCAAGCCAAGCTCGCGGAACTCTACGCCGGGCCGCAGGGCGCGGCAGGCGAAGCCCCGGCCAAACCAACGGCGCCCATAAAACCTGAGGCCGCCGCACAACCGGGCGGGGCAACGGCCCCAAGCGCCGTTGCCCCGCTCAAGCTGCCGCGCGTCCCTCTCTTCTCGGACTTCAACGAAGTGGAATTCCTCGAAGTCGTCAAGAAGGTGCGGTCGAAGGACTACCCGGCGGGCTCATACCTCTTCCGCGAGGGAGACAGCGGGGATTCCATATTCATCATCTCCGACGGCGGCGTGGAGGTCACGGGACAGGCCAAAGACGGCAAGACCGTCGTACTGGCCACCCTGACCGAAGGCGCGATCTTCGGCGAGTACGGGTTCTTCTCTCAGGCAAAGCGCAGCACGGGGGTCAAGACCGTAAGCGACTCGACCATACTGGAGCTTACCAAGGCCGACCTCGACGACATCATATCGAGACACCAGCGCGTCTCCGACGTGCTGTTCAAGTTTTACAAGGAACGCGTCGTCGACAGGCTCATGGGACTGTCCGCGATATTCATGCCCATGTCAAAGGAAGACAGGGAGGAAATACTCAAGAGACTCACGCTCGTCAAGGCGGTCAAGGGCAGCCCCATCGTCAAGGAAGGCGAGATGGGCGACACCATGTACCTCATCAAGAACGGCCGGGTCGCGGTCTGGGTGCGCGACAAGGCCGGCAAGCCCCTGACGCTCAAGGAGATGTGCGAGGGGGACTTCTTCGGAGAGATAGCCCTTGCGACCTCGCGTCCGCGCGTCGCCAACGTATCCGCGGTGGAGGACGTCGAGCTTGTCGCCTTCTCCAGGCCCATGATAAAAGATATCCTTATCAAATACCCGGCGGTCAAGGATACGCTCGAACAGGTCATAAAGGAACGCGTCGTCGACACCGCAAAGGCAAAGGAGCGCCAGGACGCCACGCTTATCTGAGCTATCGGTTATCAGTTATCAGTTTATTATTATAGACGACTATTGCCGACAACCGATCTCAGATACCTGCTTTGCCTTTACTTATAACCGACAACCGGTAACCGATAACAGCATGGAACTTATCACCATAAAAGACCTCTGCAAGAGCTACGGCAACGGCGGCAAGAAGATTGACGTGCTCAAGGGGATAAATCTCACCGTGAACAAGGGCGAGACCATAGCCATAGTAGGGGCCTCGGGCGCGGGCAAGTCAACGCTCTTAAATATCATGGGCACGTTGGACAGGCCGACGAGCGGGGACGTGCGCTTCATGAACGAGCCGGTCTTCGATTACGACGGAAAACGGCTTGCGGCCTTCAGGAACAGGACGATAGGCTTCGTCTTTCAGTTTCACCACCTGCTGCCGGAGTTTACGGCGGTCGAGAACGTCATGCTCCCGGCGCTGATTAGCGGCGCGCCGTTCGATGCCGCGCGCTCGAGGGCCGCCGCGCTTCTCGGAGAGGTCGGGTTGAGCGAGCGGCTCGGGCACAAGCCGGGCGAACTATCCGGCGGCGAGCAACAGCGCTGCGCGATAGTGCGCGCCGTCATCCAGGACCCGGGCATGATATTGGCGGACGAGCCCACGGGCAACCTCGACGCCCGCACCGGCGACGAGGTCTTTGCACTCCTGCTCGGACTTAACAGGGACAGAGGCACGCCGCTGGTGGTCGTCACGCACAACGAGCGGCTCGCCTCGCGCATGACGAGGCGCATTATGATGTCGGACGGGTCTCTGACCGAAGGATAGAACGCAGATATCGTAGCTCAGACCTTTAAGTCTGATTTTGTCAGCCGCTAAACGGGCGTTCATATCAAGGCTAAAGCCCTGAGCTACGAAAAATCCGCTATGCGGCAGAAACATCATGAAAGGCCTTTGACCTTTACGCAAGTCAAAGATTATCCGTCAGGCCAAAGCCCTTAAGGGCCGCACAGCCTGACGTTAGAAAAGGGGCTAACAGAGTTCGTGTTCCGTCGCTTTGGCATTCTCATCCTAATACTCTTCTGCGCCTTACAATTGCAGCCGGCCGCGGCGCGCGCGTTTGGCCCGCCGGTAAACGTGCTTGTCGTGCCGTTCGACGCCCAGGGCACGGGCGAGCTTACCTTGCTCCGCCGCCACGTCATGGACACGTTCGCAGTGCCGCTGCACGCGGCCGGCGCGGAACTGGTCGGCATGGAGGAACTCCGCGACGCCATGCTCAAACGCGGTGTCGTGCGGTTCAGCGAGGCCGACGCGCTCGCGCTCGGCGCATCCGTAAAGGCAGACTACGTCATAATGGGCGCAATGGTGAAGGAGGGCGGAACCCTCGGCCTTGAGTGGCGCGTCATCGCGCTCGTTGACAAGGACGTTATAGCGGCTTACGCCAAGTCTTCCCAATCGGAGGCCGAGGTCCTCCGGACGCTGGGAGACTCGGCCCGCTCCATATACGATAAGATGGTCTCGACAACAGCGGCCCGGCCCGCGGTGCGCTCCGGCCTCGTCAACAGGGTCGAGGTCTCGGGCACGCTGAGGATCGACAAGGAGGCGGCCCTCAAGAAGGTCACGAGCAAGCCCGGCGCGCCCTTTTCCATCGACGACGTGCGCGAGGACATAAAGGCCATATACGCCACCGGCTACTTTGACGACGTATCCGCCGACCTCTCGGACACGGCCTCGGGCAAGGTGCTCACCTTTATCGTAAAGGAGATGCCGTTCATCAAGAAGATAGCCTTCAAGGGCAACAGCGCCCTCAAGGACGAGAAGCTCAACGAGGGCGTCACCATCAAGGAGAATACCGTCCTTGACCGCCAGCTCCTTGAGCTTAACGCGGAGAAGATAAAGGGGCTATACGCGGAAGAAGGCTATTACCTGACGAAGGTAAGGCCGGTCGTCAGTTCCGACGGCGTCGAGGCAACCATCACGTTCGAAATAGACGAAGGCCCGGAGGTCAAGGTAAAGCGCATCGTCATAATCGGCGCCGACCATTTCAGCGAGGACAAGATTAAAGGATTCATGACCACTGGAGAGAAAGGCATCTTCTCGGCGCTAAGCGGCAGCGGCAAGTTCAACGAGCAGAAGTTCGAGGACGACCTCTCCATCATCATGGGCCGGTACTACGACGACGGCTACATCACCGCCGAAATCCTCGACCACAGGGTTACGCTCTCGGAAGACAAACAGTGGTTCTTCATCACCATCGCCCTGTCCGAAGGGCTGGAGTACCGGATAGGCAAAATAGCGGTTGCGGGGGAGATCATCACTACCGAGGAAGAGCTAATAGAGAAACTGAAGCTCGAGCCGGGCGACGTCTTCAACAGGACGCGGTTCTCCAAAGGGCTCGACGCGATAAACGACGTCTACGGCGACAAGGGCTACGCCTACGCGGATGTGCGGCCGATAACCAACCTCAACGCCGAGACCAGGACGGTTGACATAACACTCGACATAAAGAAGAACGAGCTCGCATACATCGAGCGCGTGGACATATCAGGCAACGTCAAGACGCTCGACAAGGTCATCCGGCGCGAGATCGAGCTCGGCGAAGGCGACCTCTTCTCGTCAAGCTCTCTGAAAAGGAGCCGCAACAACCTCAAGCGCCTGGGCTACTTCGAGGACGTCCAGATAAAGGACAACCAGGGCACCGGAGCGGACAAGATCAACCTCAACGTCGGCGTCAAGGAGAAGCCGACCGGCTCGGTCTCCGTCGGCGTCGGATACTCGTCTGTGGACAAGCTCCTTGGCACGGCGTCCGTGGCGCAGACCAACTTCATGGGCACGGGCATCAAGCTCGACCTGTCCGGCACGGTGAGCGCATCGAGCTCAAAATACGTCCTCGGCTTCACCGAGCCGTGGCTCTTCGACACGCCGGTATCGGCCGGGTTCGACCTGTACAACTCGGATAAGGATTACCCCGACTTCAGGCTTGGCAAGAAGGGTTTCGACGTCAGACTGGGCTTCCCGGTCACGGACAGATACACCTACGGGTACCTGACATATAGACTTGAGGAGGCCAAGGTCAGCAACGTCGGAGGAACCGCCTCGACCTATATAAAGGAGCAGGAAGGCACGGCCACCGAGAGCAGCCTTACGGCGGCGCTCAAGCGCGACACGAGGGACGACGCCTTCTTCCCTACGGAAGGGGCGGTGCTCTCGCTCTCGACGACCGTGGCCGGCGGCATGTTCGGAGGCTCAAGCGACTTCATAAAATACGAGACGGACAACATAAAATACTTCCCGCTCTTTTGGGATACGACATTCTCTATACGCGGCAACCTCGGCTACGTGCAGGGTTACGGCGGCAAACAGGTGCCCGTCTACGAGAGATACTACCTCGGCGGCATAAATTCGCTGCGCGGGTTCAGGACGCGCTCGGTCGGCCCGAAGAGCCCCGGCTCGGACGAGATAATAGGCGGCAAGGCCATGGCCCTTGCCAACTTCGAGTATCTCTTCCCCATCATTGAAGAACAACACTTGAAAGGGGTCTTGTTTTTTGATATCGGTAATGCGTACGACAAGCGCATAGACCTGAACTACCTGCGCAAGAGCGCGGGCGCCGGGTTGCGCTGGTTCTCACCCATCGGCCCGCTCCGGCTCGAATACGGCGTTAACCTCGACCGCCGCGCGGGCGAGAAGGACGCGCAGTGGGAGTTTACCGTGGGGACAAACTTCTGAGCATAACGCACAACGGGCCGTAAGGCCCGTCAGTTCACAAACCATAACAAAGGAGACGACGCAATGATGAAGAAGATAAAGTTGTTGTTGGCGCTGGCAACGGTTTCCGTCATGGCTGCGGCCTCACCAACGCTTGCAAAGGAAGCGAAGATCGGCCACGCGAACCTTCAACGCGCGCTCAATGAGTCCACCGCCGGCGCAAAGGCCAAAGACCAGCTCGAGGAAGAAGCGAAGAAGCTCGAGGACGAGCTCAACGTCGAACAGGAAGCCCTGAAGAAGATGAAGGAAGACATAGACAAGATGGGCTCCATCTGGAACAAGGAGACGAAAGAAAAGAATGAGAACGAGTTCAGGACGCGCAGCCAGGAGTTTCAGAAGAAGTTCATGGACTACGGCGACGAATTGAACAACAGGAAGCAGGAGCATGAGAACGCGATAATCGAAGACCTGCGGAAGATTGTCGACGAGATAGCAAAGAAGAAAGGTTACTCGTACGTCTTTGAAAGGTCCATGGGCGGCATACTTTACGCGCCCGACTCCGACGACCTTACGGACGAGGTCATAAAGACCTACAACAAGCGCTGGACCGAAAAGAAGAAGGACGCGAAGTAAGGCCATGGCCGTCAAAGCGACCCTCAAAGAGCTTGCCGGGGTAACGGGCGGGCGCGTCATAGGCGACGGGAACGCCGTCATAACGGGCGTAGCCCCGGTTGAAGAGGCGCGGACCGGGGATATCACCTTCATCACCGGAGCCAAACACCTCAAGGGTCTGGCCGCTGCAAAGGCCTCGGCCGTCATAGTGAAAGACGGCGAATACGACGCGCCCGGGGTAAACCTCCTCCTCGTCAAGAACCCGCGAATCGCCTTTGGCAAGGTCACCGACATCTTCAAACCCGCCTATGTGCCGCCTCCGGGTGTGCACCCGCGCGCCGAGGTGCATCCCGGCGCGCGCATCGGCGCGGGGGCGTCAGTCGGCGCGTTCGTGGTCATTGAGAACGGCGCGGTGATAGGCGAGCGGGCCGTCATCCACCCGGGCGTATACATCGGCCTCAACGCGCAAGTCGGGCCTGACTCGACCCTCTATTCCGGGGTCGCGGTGCGCGAGGGCTGCGTCATCGGCTCGCGCGTCATCATCCACTGCAACAGCGTCGTGGGGAGCGACGGCTTCGGCTATGAATTCGACGAAGGCAGGCACAACAAGCTCCCGCAGCGCGGCATAGTGAGGATAGAGGACGAGGTGGAACTCGGCGCCTGCGTCACCGTAGACCGCGCGGCCATTGGCGAGACGGTCATAGGCCGCGGCACCAAGATCGACAACCTCGTGCAGATCGCGCATAACGTCCGTATAGGGGCGAACTGCATCATCGTGGCGCAGGTGGGCGTGGCCGGCAGCACCGTCATCGGCAACGGGGTCGTCATAGGCGGCCAGGCCGGGCTTGTCGGGCACATCAGGATTGGCGACGGCGTCATGATAGGGGCGCAGACCGGCGTATCCGGCGACCTCGCGTCCGGCGTCTGGTCAGGCTCTCCGGCCATCCCGCATACGGAGTGGCTGCGGGCCTCAAGCGTCTTCGCAAGGCTACCTGAGCTTAAAAAGCGCATAGCCGAACTCGAAAGGCTCGTAGCCGAATTGAAAGAGAAGAAATAGTATCCTTAATATTGCAAGACACGAATAACGGGCTTTTAATCAAGGAGGCTACATGATAGAGATCAAGGAAATATTATCCATACTCCCGCACCGTTATCCTTTCCTTCTGATAGACAAGATAATAGAGCTTGAGCCGAACACCTCGGCAAAGGGCATAAAGAACGTCACCATCAACGAGCCGTTCTTTCAGGGGCACTTCCCCGGCCACCCCATCATGCCGGGCGTCCTTATAATCGAAGCGATGGCCCAGGTCGGAGGGGTGCTGGCGTTCAAGAGCGCGGACGTATCTAACAACGTCGTCTACTTCATGGGCATAGATAACGCCCGTTTCCGCAAACCCGTGCTTCCGGGAGACGTGCTTGAGCTTCAACTGACGGTAACGAAGACCAGGGGCACGATATGGGGATTCAACGGCAAGGCGTTCGTGGACGGCAAGCTCGCGGCAGAGGCCGACCTGCTGGCGACCATAGTGGCAAAGTAATCCCGGACGCATATCTAAGGAAGTTCTGATTAATTCTACCAAAATGTCATTCTGAGCGCGTGAGCCTTTAGCCCTGAGCGTAGCGAATGGGGAAGAATCTTGTCTTTAAGAGAATCAAATAATTACGGGATGTCATTTATATTAGGGAACCTCTGATTATTGACATCTGCAAAAGCAATGCAATGACGGCGCTCATGCTTAAACGAAAACGAGTATTCGTCATGCCCGAATGCTTCTATCGGGCATCCAGCGTCTTTATCGGGGGCGATAAAAAGATAAAGACGCTGGATTCCCGCTTAAGACACGCGGGAATGACGGGTTGATGGGCTGCATTACTTATACAAAAGTCAATAATCAGAGCTTCCCTAAGAGAGTATCTTTTTCGCACAGCCTATTGTCACGCATAACGCATAAGCGAGGTTTACATAGATGGCCACCCAGTCAAAGAGCAGATTGACGATAGACCCAACCGCGATAATCCACCCGAGTGCCCGGCTTGCCGAAGGCGTCGAGGTAGGGGCATACAGCGTCATAGGCGAAGGCGTAGTCATAGGCGCGCACACGCGCGTCGGCCCGCACACGGTCATAGAGAAATGGACGACCATAGGCAGGGGAAACGCCATATCCCAATTCGTCTCCATCGGGGCCGCTCCGCAGGATATCGGATACAAGGGCGAGAAGACCGAGGTGGTCATAGGCGACAACAACGTCTTCCGCGAGTTCGTGACCGTACATCGCGCCACCACCAAGCAGAACAAGAAGACGGTCGTCGGCAACAACAACCTGTTCATGAACTACGTCCACGTCGCCCATGACTGCGTCCTGGGCGACAACATAATAATGGCGAACTCGGCCACGCTGGCCGGGCACGTCACCATAGACGCGAACGCCATCATCGGCGGGCTCGTGGCCATACACCAGCACGTGCGCATAGGCGCCTACTGCATCATAGGCGGCGCCTCGGCCGTGAGCAAGGACATCCCGCCCTACGTGCTTGCCGTGGGCAACCGCGCCAAGCTCTACGGGCTGAACAGCATAGGGCTTCGCAGGCAGGGTTTCTCAAAGGCGGCGCTCGACGAGATAAAAAGGGCGTATACCATAATCTTCAGGTCTTCGCTCACGCTCAGCCAGGCCGCCGAGACGCTTGAGAAGGAACTGCCCTCTTCGGAGCACGCCGCAAGGTTCACAGCGTTCATAAAAGGCTCGAAGCGCGGCATAGCCCGCGAGAGGTCGAAGGCGAGGAAGAGCGATGCGGAAGACCAGGATTAAGTGCGCGGTCATAGGCGTGGGCTACCTCGGAAGCCTTCACGCGCAAAAATACGCGATGCTCCCGGAAGCCGAGCTCATCGGCGTGGTTGACGCGGATTTTAAACGCGCCGAAGAAATCGCGGCCAGGCACAATACCGTTGCCTTCAGGTCGTACGAAGAGCTTTTCGGCAAGGTGGACGCGGTCTCCATTGCCACGCCCACGGCCTATCACCACGAGGCCGGCATGGCCTTTCTGAAAAGGGGCGTCGACTGCCTCATAGAAAAACCCGTGGCAACGACAACGGCCGAGGCCCGCTCGCTCGTCGATGAGGCCGCCGCGAGCAAGGCCGTGCTGCAGGTCGGACACATCGAACGCTTCAACGCGGCCGTTGCCGCGCTCGCCGGGCGCCTCAATGACGTATCGTTCATCCATGCCAGGAGGCTGTCGCCCTTTCCAAACAGGAGCACGGACGTTGACGTAGTGCTCGACCTCATGATACACGATATCGACATCGTCCTCAGCATCGTAAGGTCGGAGGTGACCTCCGTCGACGCCGCCGGCGTCCCGCTCGTATCGCGGATGACCGACTTCGCCTCGGCGCGAGTTGCCTTTGCCAACGGCTGCAAGGCCGATATCGTCGCAAGCAGGGTCTCGAACGAGCGCGAGCGCAAGCTCATCGTCTTCCAGCCCGGCCAATATTTCACCGTGGACTGCGCCACCCAGCGCCTGAGCGTATCGCGCGCGGCGCAAGGCGGCGCGCCGTCGGTAACCGAAGAGGACGTCTCCATCGAGAAGCGCGACGCGCTCCTCGAGGAGATACGCGCCTTCCTCCAATCCTCGGCCACAAGACAGCGCCCGCTGGTGACCGGCGAAGACGCCCTCGCCGCGCTCAGCGTGGCCGAGGCAATCGCCGCGTCCATCGCAAGGAACGCGGCCGGATAAGACCGGCGCGCGCCCGTTTATTCAGGGCTAATCCCCCGACCCACGCCAAGTGGCGTGGGTACCCCGCCCCCTTTTTCAAAGGGCGATGTTTTAAAAATCCCCACTTTGAAAAGGGGGGCAAGGGGGGATTTTGAGAGAGGTGCGGGGTCGTGAGCAATTGAAGGGCATTCGTAAAAGACCCACTTTAAAATCCCCCTTAGTCCCCCTTCTACGAAGGGGGATGTTAAAAATCCCCTTTTTTTTCAAAGTGAGAGGTTTAAGCCCTGAGTCTTCTGTTAGACTTTGGTTAGAGGGTTGTCAGGGCTAAAGCCCTGAGCTACGGGTAATGACTTTGTATCTCAGACCTTCAGGTCTGTATCCTCGCGATGACAACCGTCGAATCGATCATAGATTCCCCAAGACGTGTGGCTGCGCAATAGCGGGCCGATCAAGCCGCAAACCAGAAATGAACAAACGCGTCTTTATCATAGGCGGCGAAGAGTCCGGCGACGTGCACGGCGCCGCGCTCATCAACGAGCTCAAGGCGGTCATGCCCGGAATCCAGGTCGAGGGCATGGGCGGCGGCCGCATGCGCGCCGCGGGCCTCACGGGCCTTGACTCGAAAGAGGTCTCGGTCGTCGGCATAGCCGAGGTCATCGAAAAGCTGCCAAGGCTGTGGCGCGCCTACAACTCGCTCAAGAGGCGGCTTGCCGACGGCGGCTTCGACGCGGTCGTGCTCATAGACTTCCCGGACTTCAACCTGCACATGGCGCGGGTGGCCGGAAGGCTCGGCATCCCGGTCATATATTACATAAGCCCGCAGGTCTGGGCGTGGAGGCGCGGCAGGATAAAGACGATTGCGCGCCTGGTCAGGAAGATGCTCGTCGTATTCCCGTTCGAGGCCGCGCTCTATGAAAAGGCGGGCGTGGACGTGACCTATGTCGGCCATCCGCTCGTGGATATGGCGCGCACGGAAATAACCGGGGCCGACGCCCGGCGCTCGCTCGGCATAGACGAAGCCTCCACCGTGATTTCACTCCTTCCCGGAAGCAGATCAGGCGAGATAAGCCGCATCCTTCCAATCATGCTCAACGCGGGCAAGGCCGTTAACAAGGCCCTTGGCAGGGACGTCGTCTATCTCCTTCCGGCTGCGGCATCCATAGAAGACGCCTTGCTCGCGCGCTTTATCGGGAATAGCCGGATAAGGCCGCGCATAGTGCGCGGCGCCATGTACGCGGCGCTGCGCGCCTCGGACGCCGCAATAGTGACCTCCGGCACCGCCACGCTCGAGACCGCCCTCATTGGCACGCCCATGGCCATCGTTTACAAGATGTCGCCTCTGAGCGCGGTCTTCGGAAGGCTCCTTGTGCGGGGCAGGTTCGTGGGTCTGCCGAATATCGTGCTCAACAGGGCGGTCGTGCCGGAACTCCTCCAGGAAGCCGCAACCGCCGCCAATATCTCAAGAGAACTCGTCTCGCTCGTCAGCGACGTCGAAAGGCGCAAGGCCATGCTCAAGGGTTTTGACGAGGTACGCGCCGCGCTCGGCGCTGGCGGGGCCGCGCATAGGGCCGCCGTCGCCGTAAAAGAGGTCATGACACAATCATAAAACAGGTTACCCGTCAGCCTGACCCCTCAACCACCGTCCCCCGCTCCCTCGTTACTCCTCAATCCCTGACGCCATATCAAAAAAATGATTAAATTCCTCAAGGAATCATGCTAATATATTGTAGATAATTTGTCTTTGATGTTTGATTTCTTCCAGACATCCCTCCTGCAACCCCAAATGCAGGAGGTCCGCGAGCAGATGATTATCCCGTAATCGCCGGAGCATCACAATGGCGCAAACCCAAAAGACCAAGGCCGCGCTCATGGAAGAATGCGCGGAGCTCAAGCAGAGGCTCGCGGCCCTCGAAGAAAAGGACCGGTTCATCAGATGCGCCTATGACCTGGCACGCATCGGCGTCTGGGAATACGACGTCAGCGCCGACAGGACGTCATGCTCCGACGGCACATACAAGATATTCGAATACAAACCGGAACAGACCAATCTCAATCCAGGAGCATTCCTCGACAGGGTTCATCCCGATGACAGAGAGCGGGTGCAGGCATTCCTTGGCGACGCCGCCGGCAAAAAAAACGCTACGGGGGAGATCGACTATCGCCTGCGCCTGCCCTCGGGCGCCGAACCTGTCGTTCACTCGAATATCAACTTCACCTACGACGAGAACGGCAACCTCATTAACATGCTGGGCACCACCCAGGACGTAACCGAGGCAAAACGCGCCGAGGAGTTTCTGCGCCGTTCCGAGGAGAACTTCCGAAGCCTCATGATGAATAACCCGGTGGCGATTGCCGTTACGAACAGGGATGGCCAATGCATGACCGCCAACCCGGCTATGGTCAAGATCTTCGGGTACGACGACGAGGAAGACTTCAAAAGGGTGCCTGTCTACCTGCACTACCACGATATCGAGGACAGAAAACAGCTCTATGCGGCGCTTGAACGCGACGGCATGGTCAGGGACTTTCCGGTCACCGCAAAGAGAAAGGACGGCACCCTCTACTACGGCGCGCTTACATCGGTATATATAAAGACGAAGAGCGGCGGCTACGAGATGCTCACCATGTTCGTTGACATCACCGAGCGCAAGCGTCACGAGGCGGAACTCAAGCAAACGATCGAATTCCTCAACGAGGCGCAGACGATGGCCCACATGGGCAGCTTTGATTGGGACCTCGTTACAAACGTAATCACCGGGTCTGACGAGGCCTACCGCATATTCGGCTACAATAAGGATGAGCTCACCGTCACTTACCCGGTCTTCCTTGATTCCGTGCACACGAACGACAAAGATTGCGTCGTGAAGTCCCTGGAGAGCGCAATCCTCAATAAAAAATCCTTTGACATGGAATATCGCATCATACGCACGGACGGAGAGGAACGCACCATACACGGACGCGGGGCGGTCGCATACGGCCACGAAGACAAGCCGGTAAGGATGTACGGCACGGTGCAGGACATAACCGAACGGAAGAGACTCGACGCCGAACTCCTGCGCGCGCAGAAACTCGAGACCATCGGCGGGCTCGCCGGAGGCATCGCCCACGACTTCAACAACCTCCTGCTCGGCATAATCGGCAACGTCTCTCTCGCAAAGAACTTCGTAAGGCCGGACGACAAGGTCTTCAGTTTTCTCAACAACATCGAGAAGACGGCCATGCGCACCAAAGACCTTACCCGCCAGCTCCTGACCTTCTCAAAGGGCGGAGAACCCATAAGGGAGGCCGCGCCGGTAAATCAACTGGTGAAGGACTGCGCCGCGCTCGTGCTGCGCGGCTCGAACATCGAATGCAAGTACGACTTTCCGGAAGACCTGCATAACGTCGATATCGACGAAGGCCAGATATCCCAGGTCTTCAACAACATCATCCTCAACGCGCGCCACGCCATGCTCGGCAACGGCGGCCGCGTAATAAACATAACCGCGAGAAACGTCCGGCTCGCCGAGACCAACGGCGTCCCGCTTCGCGATGGCGACTACGTCAGGATTACCGTTAAGGACTCCGGCCCGGGCATAGCGCCGAATATCATCCACAAGATATTCGATCCGTTCTTCACCACCCAGGAGCGCGCGAGCGGACTCGGACTGGCCATATCATACTCCATCATCAAAAAACACGGCGGCCACGTCTGTGTCGAGTCCCGCGAGGGGCGCGGCGCGTCCTTTGACGTCTATCTGCCCGCGGTTACCGTTGCCAACGCCGGACGCGCCATCCAGAGCGTTGTCGAGACCGGGCCCGCAGGTTCCGGCAAGGTGCTCGTGATGGACGACGAAGAGGTGGTGCGCGACGTCTCAGGGGAAATGCTGAAACTCCTCGGATACGACGCGGACTTCGCAACCGACGGGGGCCAGGCCGTGGAGATGTACAGGAAGGCATGGGACGCGGGCGCGCCGTACGCGGCGGTCATCATGGACCTGTCCGTCCCCGGGGCCATGGGCGGCAAAGACGCCATAGGAAAACTCCTTGAGATAGACCCCGGGGTCAAGACTATCGTGTCGAGCGGCTACTCAAAAGACCCGATAATGTCCGACTTCAAAAAATACGGGTTTACGGACGTCATAGCAAAGCCGTACAGGGTCTCGGAGTTCAGCCGGATAGTCAAGGGCGTAATTACGGGCAAATCATGAAACAGGCGCGCATATACCTCGATAACGCCGCCACGTCTTTCCCCAAACCGCAGTCCGTATACGCCCGCATAGACGAGATTTTGCGGGTGATAAGCGGCAACCCGGGCCGCGCCAGCCACAGGATGGCGCTTGAGGCCTCGCGCGTCATCTTCCGCGCGAGAGAGGCCGCGGCGCGGCTTATCAACGCGCCCGATTCGGCAAGGATCGCCTTTACAAAGAACACGACCGAGGCCATAAACATAGGGCTTAAGGGCCTCTTAAAGCCGCAAGACCACATCGTCACGACCTCGTTCGAGCACAACTCGGTGGTAAAGACCCTGAGCCACCTCGAAACGCTCGGCGTCACGGTCACAAAGGTGCGGCCGGACGCCTTCGGCGTCATCAACCCGGCGGCCGTGGACAAGGCCGTCACCGCAAAGACGAAGGCCGTCTGCATGACGCACGCATCCAACGTCTTCGGCGCCATAGAGCCGGTCGCGGAGGTCGGCGCGATCTGCAGGAAGCGCGGGGTAATCTTCATGGTCGACGGGGCGCAGACCCTCGGCGCGCTGCCGGTCGACGTCGAGGCCATGCACATCGACGTCCTCGCGGCGGCCGGGCACAAGTCCCTCTTCGGCCCGCAGGGCACCGGGTTCATCTACGTAAGACAGGGGCTTGAACTGCCGCCCATCATCCACGGCGGCACCGGGGAGATAGACACCGTCCTTGAGATGCCGGAGCGGCTCGAGTGCGGCACCATGAACACGCCCGGGGTCGGCGGACTCGGCGCGGGCATCGAGTTCATCCTCAACCAGGGGGTCAAGGAGATTCGCCGCCACGAGGAATCCATCATCCGCCAACTGCTCGAAGGCCTTGCCCCGGTCAAGGGCGTAAACATCCTCGGCCCGGCCACGGCCGGGGAACGCGTCTCGCTCGTCTCATTCAACATAAACGGCATCGCGCCAGCCGAGGTGGGCAGGCGCCTTGACGAAGACTACGGGGTAATGGTCAGGACGGGCGCGCACTGCGCGCCAGAGGCGCACCGCGAGGCGCTAACCTACCCTGACGGCGCGGTCAGGGTCAGCCCCGGGTACTTCAGCACACCCGCTGAGATAGACGAATTCCTGCGGGCGATAAGGGAGACGGCCAAAGGGTAAGGCACGCGCCTTTGCATAGGCACAAACATTGACCCGGCCCCTTTTTGTATTTGCCTGAATCTTCCGCGAGACGGGCATGGGCCTCTGAAAGACCCTCCGTTAACATTACCAAGGTGAAAGAAGAAACGGATGCTCATCCTCGGCATAGAGACATCATGCGACGACACGGCGGCTGCCGTGGTCGAAGACGGCGCGCTTGCGCGCTCTTCCGTGGTATCGTCCCAGGACTCCATACACGCCAGGTACGGCGGCATAGTGCCGGAGCTCGCCTCGCGCCGCCATATCGAGATGATAATACCGGTCGTTGACGAGGCGCTTGCCGCGGCAGGGGTGAAGATTAACGATATCGACGGCATAGCCGTCACGCAAGGCCCCGGACTCGTCGGCTCGATACTCGTCGGGCTCTCCTTTGCAAAGGCCGTATCCCTCTCGACCGGCATACCCATCACGGGCGTAAACCACATAACCGCGCACACTCACGCGGCGTTCCTGCGCGAGCCAGGCGCGCCGGACGCGCCGCCGGACCTGCCCTTTGTGGCGCTTATCGCCTCGGGCGGACATACGACCCTTCTCCTGCAGGAGACCCATACCGCATATCGCATACTCGGGCAGACCCGCGACGACGCGGCTGGCGAGGCCTTCGACAAGCTCGCAAAGCTCCTCGGCCTCGGATACCCCGGCGGCGCGATCATAGACAGGCTCGCTAAAGAAGGGCTGGCCACTGCCTTTCCGTTTACAAGGCCGTATCTGGCAAAGGGCAGCCTTGACTTCAGTTTTTCAGGCATCAAGACGGCCGCCATGACCGTCATCAAGGGGCTTGACCCCGCTCCCGACCATAAGACCGTATGCGACATCGCCGCCTCGTTCCAGGAGGCGGCTGTGGACGTGCTCGTAAAAAAGTCGCTCTGGGCGGTAAAGGCGACCGGAGCGCGCTCGCTCGTGGCCGCTGGCGGGGTGGCATGCAACTCGCGCCTGCGCGAACGCCTCGCCCAGGCCGCGACAGCGGAGGGGATAAACCTCTCCATCCCGCCACCGCGCTTTTGCAGCGACAACGGAGCAATGATAGCCGCCCTCGGCTATTATCAATTCAAGGACGGCCGCACGGCCGATATGACGTTGAACGCCGTGCCCGCGTGGGACGGATTTTAGAGTCGGCACAAGTCCCTGCATCTATTTGTTCAGGGCTGAAGCCCTCCACTACTCAAGACAACGCCTGTGTAGCTCAGACCTTTAGGTCTGAGTCTTCACGCAATAAAGACTTTCAACAAGCCACTGAAACCGCTACCCAACACGCCATCGGCGCCAAGGACAGATGAATATAAAGACCCCGCACCCGAAGAAACGGCTCGGCCAGCACTTTCTTATCGACAAGAGCGTCGTAAGGAGGATTGTCGCCGCAGCCGGAATTGCCCCGGATGAATTAGTCGTCGAGATTGGCCCTGGCACGGGCGCGCTCACGGAAGGGTTATTGGAGGCAGGGACGCGCGTCATTGCCATAGAGACCGACGCGGGGCTTGCAGCGCACCTCAAAGCGAAGTTCGTCAATGCGGTATCCACCGGACGCCTTGAGATAATCGCGGCGGATGCGCTCAAGGTCTCATTCATCGATATCTGCAAGGCCGCCGGGACAAAGGCCAAGGCCGTCTCCAACCTCCCGTACAACATCTCCGGGCCCATAATGACCCGGCTGATAAACGAGCGGTCGGCGTTCAGCCTGATGGTGCTCATGCTCCAGAAGGAGGTCGCGGAAAGGCTCGTGGCCAAACCCGGCTCAAAGGCATACGGCATACTCTCGATACTCTCGCAACTCCACGCCGATATCAATATGGAATTCAATCTGCCCCCGTCGGTCTTCTTTCCGCAGCCGAAGGTCGAGTCTTCCGTGGTCAGGCTCGTGCCTTTAGCCGCGCCGCGCGTCCCCGTGCCGGACGAGGCGTTCTTCAGAAAGGTCGTCGTCTCGTCTTTCAGCACGCGGCGAAAGACCCTGCCTAATTCGCTCAAACCCCTCGGCATCGCTCCTGCCGGAGTCAAGGCCGCCATCGTAGGATGCAACATAGACCCCGGCAGGAGGGGCGAGACACTGTCGCTCGAAGAATGGGGAAAACTGGCCTCGGCGCTCAAGGCGGTTGAGGGCGCAAACCGGGCAAGTCTGAATTAAACGGCCTTTACGAAGGCAGGGTCTTCTGATATTATATGCTGTATATGCAACCGTAATCTCGTGGTTTATAAACCAAATAACTACACGCTGCAGGCTGCCGATTACCCGTCAACAGGCTGCGGATAACAACTGACAGCACTGTAATGGAAAATCTTCGCTATATCACCATAGAAGGCCCCATAGGCGTCGGCAAGACGAGCCTCGTCGAGCTGCTTGCCTGTGAGTTCAACGGCAAGACGCTGATTGAAGACGCCGAAGGCAACCCATTTCTACCCAGATTTTACGGAGATACGCGCAAACACGCCCTTCAGACGCAGCTCTTCTTCCTCCTTAACCGATATCAGCAGCAAAAAGAGCTTGCGCAGCAGGACCTCTTCGACGGCGTTATAATTTCCGACTATCTTTTTGCCAAAGACCGGATATTCGCCTACCTGAACCTCGACGAGAACGAACTGGCCCTGTACGAGCAGGTCTACAGGCTCCTTGACGCCAAGATACGCAAACCCGACCTCGTCATCTATCTTCAGGCGTCGACCGACGTGCTCCTCGACAGGATAAGGCAGCGCGCAAAGACATTTGAGAGGGATATAAAGGAAGAGTATCTCCTGCGGCTCATCGACTCGTACAACAGATACTTCTTCTACTACAACGACACCCCGCTTCTCGTGGTCAACACAACCGAGATAGACTTCGTGAATAACGAGGCGGACCTCAAGGGGCTCGCCAAAAAGATAAAGTCCATGAAGGGCGGCAAGGAATATTTCATGCCGATGGCCTCCAGAGAGCCCTTATTCGAGGCCGTCGACTACCCAAAACCAACGGAGATCAAGCATGAAGAAGATAACGGTACCGGACATCGTTAAGATGAAGTCGGAGGGGAGGAAGATCCCCGTGCTGACCGCTTACGACTACCCGATGGCGAGGATACTCGACGACGCGGGCATCCCCATCCTCATGGTCGGAGACTCCTGCGGCATGGTAGAGGCCGGACGCGAGAATACCCTCACCGTCACGCTCGACGAGATAATATACCATACGCGCTCGGTAGCCAGGGGCAGGACCGCGGCCGTCGTGGTAAGCGACATGCCGTTCGGCTCATACCAGACGAGCGTAATCGAGGCGCGCAGGAACGCGGCAAGGCTCGTTGCCGAGGGCGGGGCCGAGGCCGTAAAGATTGAAGGCGGCAGAAGGTCGCTGCGGGCGATAAAGGCCGTCATCGAGATGGACATCCCGGTCATGGGGCATATCGGCCTGACCCCGCAGTCCGTCCACGCAATGGGCGGCTACAGGGTCCAGGGCAAGAGCAGCGAGGCGGCCGAAAAAATCACCGAAGACGCGCGCGAACTGGAAAAGGCCGGGGTCTTCGCAATCGTGCTGGAAGGCATCCCCTCTCAACTCGCAGGGGATATCACCGCCGAGCTGGGCATACCTACCATCGGCATAGGCGCGGGCCCAAACTGCGACGGCCAGGTCCTCGTCCTGAACGACATGCTCGGGCTCGATTCGACCGTAAAGACGCCGAAGTACGTCAAACGGTACATGGACCTTAAGAATATCATCTCATCCGCGGTCGTTGAATACGTCATCGACGTGGAAGCGGGCAGGTTCCCGTCCAAGGAACAGTCGTATTAGCAGGCTGTTGAAAAACTCTCAACACGTCATTCCCGAGGTCTCTGTCCCTGACTAATACATTCGGGGACGAATCCAGTCTCTGTAAAATCAACAACTTATGGATTCCCGCTTTCGCGGGAATGACGACATGGAGTGGCAACGCAGTGTTTTTCAACAACACGTTAGGCAGGACTACGGATGAAAAAACGGGTCGGTCTCAACGCCTGCCGTCCTAAACGCCGCAGTCAGCAGGCTTGAGCCCGTTATCGGGACAGACCATTGACCCGCCATAAAAGATGAAACTCTTTAAAGACATCCAGGGGATGCGCCGCTACACCAAGGAGGCCCGCGCCAGAGGCGCCATAGTGGCCTTTGTGCCCACCATGGGCCATCTCCACGCCGGACACGGCGAGCTTATGGCCGCGGCGAGCGCGGCAGGCGATATCACCGTCCTCAGCATATTCGTAAACCCCATGCAGTTCGGCCCTCACGAGGACTTCAATACATACCCAAGGACCCTTGAGCAGGACCTGAAAACGGCCGAGGCCGCGGGCGTCGACGCCGTATACGTCCCGGATATCGCCCAGATATACCCGCGCGGCTATCAGACATTCGTTACCGTGGAAGAGCTTACCAAGACCCTGTGCGGCGAGGCCAGGCCCGGGCATTTTCGCGGCGTTACGACGGTGGTGCTAAAACTCTTCAATATCGTCGCCCCGCACAAGGCCGTCTTCGGCATTAAAGACTTTCAGCAGTACATCGTCGTAAGACGCATGGTGCAAGACCTCAACCTCGATATCGAGATAATAGGCGTCGAGACCGTACGGGAAAAAGACGGTTTGGCCATGAGTTCCCGCAACTCCTACCTTGACAGGGACGAACGCAAGGCCGCGCGGTGCATACCCCGCGCCTTCGACGAGGTGAACGCGGCCTTTTTCGGCGAGATACGCGAGAGCGCGACCCTTATCAACATAGCTAAAAAAATCATAGAAAACGAACCCTTGGCCGTGGTAGAATATATAGCGGTGTGCGACAATGAAACGCTCGCCGAGGTCGAACACATCGAAGGGGCGGCGCGGTTGATGCTCGCCGTCAGGATAGGCAGGACGCGGCTGATAGACAACTGTCTTCTGGAGAAGAAGGACTGGGTCGCCAGACTGGACAACATCTGATAACCGGGCGCGGGCCGCAAGGGCAGGATTCCGCCTTCACGCGCCCCGCCCCAATCCTTAAAACCAGGCAAGGAGCAGCAAGATGCAGCGAATAATGTTGAAAAGCAAGATTCACAGGGCCACTGTAACCGACGCAAACATAGACTACGAAGGCTCGGTCGCCATAGACGAGGCCCTGATGGAAGCGGCGGGCATATACCCGTTCGAGCAGGTGCAGATATATGACATCAACAACGGCTCCCGCCTGACCACCTACGCCATAAAGGGCGAGCGCGGCAGCGGCGTCATCTCCGTCAACGGCGCGGCCGCTCACCTGGCCAGAAAAGGCGACCTGGTCATCATCGCCAGTTACTCGACGCTCGACGAGGCCGAGGCCGCGTCCCACAACCCCATACTCGTCTACGTGGACAAGGCAAACGCCGTCAAAAAGATATCCTCCGAACTCGCGGGCGTATGAGCAAAAAGATAAAGGGTTATTTTGTAACAGGGCTTCTTGTTGTCGTCCCGCTGTACATTACCGTTTACATCTTTACCCTTATCGTCGGGTTCATGGAAGGCGCGTATCACCTGCTGCCGGACGCGCTGCGTCCTGACACGTACCTGCCCTTCCGCATCCCCGGCCTCGGCGTCCTCATCACGCTGACGACCGTCTTCGTGGCCGGGGTCATAACGCAGAACTTCATGGGCAAGTGGCTCCTGCACCTTGCCGAGAAGATATTGTCGAGGGTTCCCGTCGTCAGGATCGTCTATAACGCCTCGAAGCAGTTCATGGAGACCTTCTTCGCCAAGGAGCATGAAGGGTTCAGGAAGGTCGTGCTCGTGGAGTTCCCGAGCAAGGGTCTCTGGTCGCTCGGCTTTCTTACGGGCAGGGTCTGCGAAGAATTGCAGAAGAAGACGCCCGAGGAGATGCTCAACGTCTTTCTTCCCACGACCCCGAATCCGACCTCCGGCTATTACGCCATAATCCCGAAAAGAGAGGTCATCCTGCTGGACATGTCCATAGAAGACGCCTTCAAGGTGATTATGACGGGCGGCATGATATCTCCTGAGATGAACGTCGCATCGACGATTGACAAGGGACACTGAAAAGCCTTTGCGGACCGTGGCACAATTCCCGTTGCCCGGCAGTACCATCTATCATCCGGATATCCATCTAAAATAATTAAAAAGGGGTCTTTAATGTCCGACGCTCTCCATGCCTTCGACTCTACCGACGAGCTGTGCGTAAATACGATCCGATTCCTCGCCGTTGACGGCGTGGAGGCGGCCAACTCAGGACACCCGGGCATGCCCCTTGGCGACGCGCCAATGGCCTACGCCCTATGGGCAAGGCATATGCGCTTCGACCCCGAAGAACCCAAGTGGCCGGGCCGCGACCGTTTCGTGCTGTCCGCCGGGCACGGCTCCATGCTCCTCTACTCGCTCCTGCACCTGACGGGCTACGACATGCCGCTCGAACAATTGAAGAGCTTCAGACAATGGGGCAGCCACACGCCCGGACACCCTGAATACGATATCGAACGCGGCATAGAGATGACGACCGGGCCGCTCGGTCAGGGGTTCGCCACCGGGGTCGGCATGGCCATTGCAGAGCGTTACCTGGCCGAGCGCTACAACAAGCCCGGCTTCGCAATCTTCGATTACAATATCTACGCCATAACGAGCGACGGAGACCTGATGGAGGGCGTATCCAACGAGGCCGCCTCCATTGCCGGGCATCTCGGCCTGGGCAAGCTCGTCTACCTCTATTCGGACAACAGGATAACCATAGAAGGCTCGACGGAGATCGCCTTTACCGAAGACGCAGGCAAGCGCTTCGAGGCCCTGGGCTGGCACGTGCAGGCCGTGGACGGCAACGACATGGCCGGGGTATCAAGGGCCATCGAGGCGGCAAAGGCCGAGTCAACGAGGCCATCCATCGTCATATCCCGCACGAATATCGGCTTCGGCAGCCCCGGCAAACAGGACTCTGCAGAGGCGCACGGCGCCCCCCTTGGTAAGGACGAGATGCGCCTTACAAAGGAAAAACTCGGCTGGCCGCTTGAGCCGGCATTCCACATCCCAGATGCAGCGCAAAAACACATAACGACCGCAACAAACAAGGGCCGCGCAGCCCACAAAGACTGGCAGAAGACATTCAAAGCCTACGCAAAGGCCCACCCGGAGCTTGCGGCCGAACTGACCGCGCTCTTTGAAGGCAGGCTCGACGGCCAATGGGAAAAATCAATGCCGGTCTTTGCGCCTGCGGAGCCGGCAATGGCCACGCGCAGCGCATCCGGCAAGGTCTTGAACGCCATTGCAAAGGATATACCGAGGCTCATCGGCGGCTCGGCTGACCTCGCCCCGTCCAACAACACGTATCTGAAGGGCCTGGGCGATTTTCAGACCCGGCAATCGGGCAGGAACCTCCACTTCGGCGTGCGCGAGCATGCCATGGGCTCGCTCATGAACGGCATGGCCCTCTCAGGGCTCATACCATTCGGCGGGACGTTCCTCATCTTCTCCGATTACATGCGCCCTGCCATACGCCTTGCCGCGCTAATGAAGCTGCACGTCATCTATGTCTTTACGCACGACTCCATCGGCCTTGGAGAGGACGGCCCGACGCATCAACCCATAGAGCAGCTCGCATCCCTGCGCGCCATACCCGGTCTTACGGTCTTAAGGCCGGCTGACGCGTTTGAAACGGCCCTTGCATGGAAGAGCGCGCTCGCCAACACAAGCGGGCCTACGGCCCTTGTGCTTACGCGGCAGAACGTGGCTTCGATAGACAGGGAAAAGCTCAAGACAAAGGGAGACTTATCCAAGGGCGGATACGTCCTTGCGGACGCGGATGGCGGCAAGCCGCAGGTCATCCTCATAGCCACGGGCTCCGAGGTCGAGATCGCGCTCCAGGCCCGCGCCGAGCTTGCAAAGCGCGGCATCGGCTGCCGGGTAGTGGCTATGCCGTCTACCTGCATCTTCGACAGCCAGGAGAAGGCCTACAGGGACTCGGTGCTTCCTCCCGCCGTAACCGCTCGCATATCCATCGAGGCGGGCGCGACCATGGGCTGGCACCGCTACGTGGGCCTCGACGGCGCAACCATCGGCATCGACCACTTCGGGGCGTCCGCCCCGTACAAGACCATCTACGAGCGGTTCGGACTTACGGCAGCGGCCGTGGTCGAACAGGCCGTCAAGCTCCTTGAGCGCAAATAATGGCAGAAGGCGGCGGTAGACGCCTTCTACTCGACCCTACGATTACAGAGGCCGTCAAACCCTAACCGGAGAGAAGACCCCCATGAACCCATTACTGGAACTCAAGCGCGCCGGACAGAGCATCTGGTACGACAATCTCAGGCGGGCCATCGTCACGTCCGGCGAACTCAAGCGGATGATAGACGAGTATGGGGTCACGGGCGTAACCTCAAACCCGTCCATCTTCGAGAAGGCGGTCTCCGGCGGAAAGGAATACGACGCCGCCATAGCGGCGCTTACGGCGCGGGGCCAGAACGACTCGGACCTTCTCGACAGCATCATAGCCTCGGATATCCGCCTTGCCGCCGACACCTTCGCCCCGGTCTTCCGCTCGACAAACGGCGCGGACGGCTTTGTGAGCGTCGAGGTCGCCCCCGCTCTCGCCCGCAATACCGTGGCCACGGTGGCCGAGGCCAATCGGCTCCGCGACCTCGTGGACAGGCCCAACGTCATGATAAAGGTCCCCGGCACGATACAGGGGCTTTCGGCCATCGAGGAACTCGTCTACGAAGGCTTCAACATCAACGTCACCCTCCTCTTCTCGGTCAACAGATACGCGATGGTCGCCCTCGCCTACATCAAGGGGCTTGAGCAGAGGCTTGCCCAGGGCAGGCCCATAGACGGCATACGGGGCGTTGCCAGCTTCTTCGTAAGCCGCGTCGACACCCTTAGCGACAGGCTTATCTCCGAACGCCTGAAGTCAACAGCGTCCAACGACGAACACGCCCGCCTCAGCGCCATGCTCGGCAGGGTGGCCGCGGATAACGCCAAGCTCGCCTGGCTCAGGTATAAAGACATCTACGAATCGGAGCGCTTTGCGCCGTTAAAGCGCGCGGGCGCCCATCCCCAGCGGCTTTTGTGGGCCTCGACGGGCACAAAGAACCCGGCCTACTCGGACGTCAAATACGTAGAAGAGCTTATAGAGCCGGATACGGTCAACACCATGCCGCTCGCCACGCTCATGGCCTTTCACGAGCACGGCCGCGTAAGGCGCACCCTGCCCAACGGGATTGACGGGGCGCGCGGGCTTATCGCCGAGCTTGCCGCCCTCGGCATCGACTACGAGGCCATGACCTCCACCCTTGAGGAAGAGGGGATAAAGAGCTTTTCCGACGCGTTCGCCGCCCTTACCCGCTGCGTCAGCGAGAAGGCGGCCGATGCACGGCGAAACGGCCACGTCCAGGCAGCAGCCGCGTCAACCGCAACCGCTATTGCCGCGCCGGTTGCCAAGCCCTGCGCCGTTGCCGAATTTCTCCTTGGCAACTTGGGCAACACGGCTGACAAGGAGCTAAAGACCCTTGACAAGGCGCGGTTTTCAGAGAGGCTCTGGGAAAAAGACGCCGGGCTCTGGACAAAGAAACCTGCTCAGAAAAAGCAGATAAGAAACTCACTCGGCTGGCTAAACCTTGCCGCGTCAATGGACGCTCACAAGGCCGATATAACGGCATTTGCAAAAGAGGTCAAGGACGCAGGATTCAAGCACGCCGTGCTGCTCGGCATGGGCGGGTCTTCCCTTGCCCCGCTCGTCATGGCAGGCTCCATACCGGGCCGCAAGGGGTATCCTGAGCTCATAGTCCTCGACTCGACCGACCCGGACTCCGTCACGAACGTCACAAAAAATGTCGACCTTGAAAAGACCCTCTTTATCGTCTCAAGCAAGTCAGGCACCACCATCGAGCCCCTCTCGTTCTTCGAGTACTTCTACGACAGGCTTCGCGCCATAAAGGGCGAGGCCGCAGGAGAGAACTTCGTCGTCATCACCGACCCTGACACCCCGCTCGAAGGCTTCCACAGAAAATACCGCATGCGCCGCCTATTCACCAACCAGCCGGACATAGGCGGACGCTTCTCTGCGCTATCGTTCTTCGGCCTCGTGCCAGCGGCCGTTGCCGGCATCGATATCTCGAAACTCCTCTACTTCGGGGCGCGGGTCACGGTGGAGATGCTTCCTGAAGTCCCGCTATCCGAGAACCCCGGTGCCGTGCTCGGCGCAACGCTTGCCGCCCTTGCAAAGGCGGGCCGGGACAAACTCACCTTCTTTATCGCGGACGAGCTCAAGGCATTCGGCCTGTGGATAGAACAGCTTATCGCCGAATCCACCGGCAAGGACGGCGCGGGCATCGTGCCGATAAGCGCCGAACCCGCAGGCAAGGCCGCTGACTACGGCAACGACAGGGTCTTCGTGCAAATAACCTTCAAAGGCAAGGGCGGCGGTGACAGCCGCCTGCTTGCCGCGCTCTCCAAGGCCGGACATCCGGTAATCCGCTTCAACATCACGGACTGCCACGAGCTTGGCGGCGAGTTCCTCCGCTGGGAAGCCGCAACCGCCGCCGCTGGCATGCTCCTCAATATCAACCCGTTCGACCAGCCTGACGTCGAGCTGGCCAAGGTTCTGGCGCGCGACCGGCTTGGCAAGGCCGCCTCTGCCAAAGGCGCAAAGGCCCCGGGCGTCGAGTTCAAGTCCAAGGGCCTTACCGCATACTTCGGGAAGACGGCCATGAAAAAGATGGCCAGGGCGGGCCTTAAAGGCAAGGGGCTCAAGACGGCCATAAAGGCGTTTTGCGGTCTGGCCGCGCCGGGCGATTACGCGGGCCTTTTGGCCTACTACTCCACCTTTGACCCGGGCGTTGACAAGCTCCTTGCCCGCCTGCGTAAGGAGATACGCGACTCAACGGGCTGCGGCGTGCAGGCCGGATACGGCCCGCGCTACCTGCACTCGACAGGCCAGCTTCACAAGGGCGGGGCGAATAACGGGCTCTTTATAATACTCGCGCATAAAGCCGCAAAAGATATCCCGGTACCGGGCAGACCGTTCGGTTTTTCCGACCTCGAACTGGCGCAGGTCTACGGAGATGCCGAGGCCCTCGACTCAAAAGGCCGCAGGGTCTGCCTGCTCGTGATGAAAGACTCAAAGGCAGGAACGCTCAAGGAAGCGGTTAACCTGATAAAGGGCGCGTTGTAGAAAAAGCCGGGAAGGCGGCGCGTGCAACCAGATTGACTCGGTGACGCACAAATGATACACTTATTGCGGAGGTAATCATGCCTACAAAAAACCCCAGAATAAACGTAGTAATGGAAAAGCCGCTCTATGAAGCGGTGGAGCGGTCTGCAAGGAAGGCCGGCGTCTCTCTCTCGTTGAAGGTCAGGGACCTCGTAATGGAGGCGCTTGAGATGGAGGAAGATATCGTGCTGGCGGCCTTTGCCGGACAAAGGGAACGGTCGTTCAAGAAAGCGAGCGCACTCAAGCACGAAGAGGTCTGGAAGTGACGTCCTTCATGGTCTTATACCACCCGTTGGTAAAGGCCGAAGACCTGCCCAGCATAGATGCAAAGAATAGAGATCGTCTCAGGAAGGCCATTGAAACGCGCCTTATGAACGAGCCGCAGCGATATGGAACTCCGCTCAGAAAAAATCTGAAAGGCTATTGGAAACTGAGGGTTGGAGACTACAGGGTCGTCTTTAAGATAGTTGATGAAGAGGTGCGGATATTAGGGATTATGCACAGAAAAGAAGTTTATGAGAAAATAAAGAAGAGGGTATAGATGGCAACCGGCAAAATTCAGTTAAAGAAGCTCTGATTAATTCCACCGAGGTTGTCATTCTGAGCGCAGCGAAGAATCTCGTCTCTCGGCGAATCAACTACTCACGAGATGTAAATTATCCGTAAGAACGACGGATAATTTATAAGTAATGATAAAGCCGTTTATATTCGCTTGTTTTAACCCGCAAGAAGACGCGGGCTTAAACAAGCTGTGCTTAACTTCGTCGCTTGTGCGCTCGTGTGCGCTAACGTTATGTCTTCGGCGCAACGTTGTGTCTTTGGCGCCAAAAACGCTCATCAGAATGACAGAAAAAAGAATAAATCAGAGTTTCCTGAGATATCAGCCTTGCACACCAACGCCAGAAGTTACCATCCGGCCTTGCCACGACTCTAATCGGAGGCACACAATGCACATCGGAATGATAGGTCTCGGCAAGATGGGCATGAACATGTCCCGTCGGCTCATGCAGGCCGGACATAAGGTCTCGGCCTTTGACAGGTCTACGGACGCGGTAAAGGCCGCCGAGGCCGACGGCGCGCTTGCCGCGCAGACCATCGCCGGTCTGGTCTCCTCCCTCCCCTCGCCCCGACCCATTTGGATAATGCTACCGGCGGGCAACCCGGTTGAAGAGACGATTACGCTATTGAAGGCCTGCCTTTCTCCGGGCGACATCATCATCGACGGCGGCAACTCCTTTTACAAAGACGACCTGAGGCGCGATGAGGAACTTCGCTCCGTCGGGCTCAACTATATCGACGCGGGCGTAAGCGGCGGCGTCTGGGGGCTGAAGAACGGCTACGCGCTCATGCTCGGCGGCGACGAGACGGTCTATCGCCATCTCGAACCCGTATTTGCCGCGCTCGCGCCCAAAGAAGGTTACATGCGCTGCGGCCCTGCAGGCTCCGGCCACTTCGTCAAGATGATACACAACGGCATCGAGTACGGGTTGATGGAGGCGTATGCCGAAGGCTTTGAACTGTTAAAAGCCTCGCGTTTCGCCAACGGCCTCGACCTCGCCGCCATCGCGCACGTCTGGAACAACGGCAGCGTGGTGCGCTCGTGGCTCCTTGAACTGCTTGAAGACGCCCTTGTAAAAGACAAAGACCTCTCGACGCTATCCGGCTGGGTCGACGACTCAGGCGAAGGACGCTGGACCGTGATGGAGGCCATCGAGCGCGGGGTAAGCCTGCCCGTCATCACGGAGTCCCTGATGCGGAGGTTCCGCTCGCGCCAGCAAGACCCGTTCGCCGAAAAAGTGCTTGCAGCCATGCGCGCCGAGTTCGGCGGACATGCCGTAAAAAAGGGGGGTTGAGGCGGTTATGGCTGACCCCATAAATACAGAAAAAACGCCTGACGGCGCCGCCGCAACCACGGGCTTCACTACGCCCGCGTGCAGTCCGTGCGACGAGACTCAGCCGCCCGACTGCTGCATGGTCATCTTCGGGGCCTCCGGCGACCTCGTCAGGCGCAAGCTCATGCCCGCGCTCTACAAGCTCTTTCGCTGCAACCTCCTGCCAAAAGGGTTCTTCGTCATCGGCGCCGCGCGCACGGCCATGACAGACGACTCCTTCAGGGCCGAGACAGAGGCGTCTTTGCGCGCGGCCGGGGACTTTGACGAAGGACTGTGGGCCGAATTCTCGAAGTCGCTCTTTTACAGGAGCGTGACCTATGCCGACCATTCATCTTATTCAGGAATCAAGGGAGCGCTCGACGAGCTCGCGCCCGGACGCTCCAACGGCAACTGCGTCTTCTACCTCGCCACGCCGCCCGCGGTCTACGCCGAGATATCGCGCGGCATCATCTACTCGGGGCTCCGCGGCAGCGGCTGGAGCCGCCTCATCATCGAAAAACCGTTCGGCAGCGACCTTAAGAGCGCCCTGGCCCTCAACTCGGAACTCTACACCAACTACAACGAAGACCAGATTTACAGGATAGACCATTACCTCGGCAAGGAGACGGTCCAGAACATATTGATGCTCCGCTTCGCCAACGCCATCTTCGAGCCCCTGTGGAACAGGCGTTACATAGACCACGTGCAGATAAGCGCGGCCGAGACCCTCGGAGTTGAGAAACGCTCCGGGTACTACGAGCAGGCGGGCGTGCTGCGCGACATGTTCCAGAACCACATGCTCCAGGTCATGTGCCTTGCAGCCATGGAGCCGCCCTCGGTCTACGAGTCCGAGCTTGTGCGCGACGAGCGCGTAAAGGTCTTGCGCGCGCTTCGGCCTTTCAACGGGGACGACATCAACGACCACCTCGTCATCGGCCAGTACGGCGAGGGCGCGATAGACGGCTCCTACGTCCGGGACTACCGCCGCGAAGAAGGCGTTGCGCAAAAGTCGCAAACCCCGACCTTCGCGGCCATGAAGCTCTACGTGGACAACTGGCGCTGGCAGGGCGTGCCGTTCTATCTCCGTTCCGGCAAGCGCATGAAAAAGCGGTTCACTCAGGTCACCATACAGTTCAAGGGCGTGCCGCACAGCCTCTTCAGGCGCGCCCTTCCCGGCGAGCCCGGCCCGAACGCCCTTATCCTGCGCATGCAGCCGGACGAGCGCGTGCAGTTGAAGTTCCACACCAAAAGCCCCGGCGGCAGGGTGTGCCTCCGCGACGTGGTAATGGACTTCCCGTATACGCTCGACTACATGGGCGTCACCCTCGACGCATACGAGAGGCTTCTGCTCGACTGCATGCTCGGCGACAAGATGCTCTTCGTCAGGAGCGACGGCATGGCCCTGAGCTGGTCGTTCCTGACCACGGTACTCAACCTCATTGAAGAGCGCACCGAGCACAGCCCGAAACTCTACAAATACACCGCCGGGAGCTACGGCCCTGCCGAGGCGGAAACGCTCATACAGAAAGACGGCAGGGACTGGGTTGACTACGGGGAAGACGATGCCTGAGACCGGCCTCGTCATAGCGGGCGACATAGGCGGGACAAAATCCCTGCTCGGCGCGTTTACGCCCGCCCGTGCCGCGCACGTGCCTGTTTGCGAGGCGCGCTACGACAATGGCAAATATGCGGGGATTGAAGAAGTCCTCTCCGCGTTCATTAAAGATAACGCGCTCAAGGGCGTATCCGCGGCCTGCCTCGCCCTGGCCTGTCCCATAGAAGATAATCGCGGCACACTCACCAACCGTAACTGGCGCGTTGACGCGGAAACACTCGCAGAGAGGTTCGGCTTTGCCCGCGTAAGCCTGATAAACGACCTTGTCGCCACTGCCATAGGCTCGCTCTATCTCCAGCCCGGGGACGTCCACGTCCTGCAGCAAGGCCGGTCAAGACCGGGCAACCGCGCCCTTATCGCCGCAGGCACCGGACTCGGCGAGGCCGCGCTCTTCTGGGACGGCCATGCGCATATCCCCTCGGCCTCGGAAGGCGGGCATGCCGACTTCGCCGCGCGCACGGATATCGAGATGGAACTCCTCGCGCGCCTCACCGGCCGATACGGCCACGTAAGCTATGAGCGCGTCCTTTCGGGCGCCGGACTCGAGGCCGTCTACTCGTTCCTCGCGTACCGTCACGACGGCAGCGACCAGGCGCTTACCGCATCCGTCATCGTGGACGAGGCGCTGAACAAGGGCAGCGTGCTCTGCTCCGAGGCTTTGGACCTCTTCGTATCCGTCTACGGGGCCGAGGCCGGCAACCTCGCGCTCAAGACAATGGCGGCCGGCGGCATCTACATCGGCGGGGGCATCGCACCGAAGATACTCAAGGCATTGCAAAATGGGGGTTTTATAAAGGCGTTCAGGGACAAGGGCAGGTTCGCGGGATGGCTCTCGGAGATACCCGTCAGCGTCATCATGAACGAAAAGACGGCGCTTCTCGGCGCGGCCCGGCATGCCGCCGGAATCAAAGGCTAAGCCGTGTTACAGCGCCTCGACCTCCGTAAGGACTCATGAACAACCGCAGGGAAATCCATATACGCGAAGATGCGGCTGAAGTGGCAACCGATGCCGCCAGGCTCTTTTCCGAACTCTGTTTCGACGCCATAGCGCGCGACGGGTCTTTTAGCGTCGCCCTGTCAGGCGGCGCGACGCCTGAGGCGCTCTTCAACCTGCTTGCCGGGCCTCCGTACGCCGATAAGATACCCTGGGACAAGGTACACCTCTTCTGGGGAGACGAACGCTGCGTGTCACCTGACCACCCTGAGAGCAATTACAAGATGGCCTTTCAGAGCCTCGTGTCAAAATTGAATATACCGCGGGAGAACGTCCACCGCATGCAGGGCGAGGCCGAGCCGCAGGCTGCGGCAGCGGCATATGAGGACGAACTCCTGCTTCATCTCGCGATATCGGGCAAGCCAGGGCTCGACCTCGTATTCCTCGGCCTTGGCAGCGACGGTCACACCCTCTCATTATTCCCCGGCTCGCCGCTCCTTGCCCATGGCGATGGCGGCAGGCTCGTTGCGGCGGGCTTTGTCGAGGCGGTCCGCGCCTATCGCATAAGCCTTACCCTTACCGCCGTAAATAACTCCGATACCGCCGTCTTTCTCGTCACGGGCCAGCCAAAGGCCGAAATCTTAAAAAAGGCGCTTGAGGCAGGCGTAGGACGGCGCAAATACCCGGCAACGCTGATAAGGCCGCGAGGCAGGCTCGTCTGGCTCGTTGACAAGGCGGCGGCCCGGCTGCTTTCAGGAGTTGCTTAAAAACTTTCAACACGTCATTCCCGAGGTCTCTGTCAGGAATCCAGTATGCCTGGAGACGCAAAAAGACTGGATTCCCGCTAAAAACACCCGGGAATGACGTATAAGGGAATCTGACATTACTGAGGCCTGCCCTCGAATGGTTTAGTCGGGGATATTAATCTCCTCAATGACATACAGATAGCGAACCAGCCCAACCTCACCATAATCAGGCATGACACATCGTATCCCCCTCAAAAAAAAGAGGCGGCCCGTGCAAGGCCGCCTCTTGAAGAAATATACTTGTCGCGCGTCAAGCGCCCTACTTTGAGGCGCCCTTTACGTTCGTGTGGCAGTTGGCGCATTGAAAGAGCGGGAAGGCGTTCGGGCTGTTATGACAGTTGGCCGAGCCGCAGAACTGACCGTCCATGTTCTTCTTCATCGAGATATCGTTCGCCTTGGCCTGGTCTTTGAATATCCCAGGGTGGCAGACCCCGCACTTGAATTTCTTCTTATGCTGGTCGTGCGGGAAGACAACGGGGCCCACCCCGGCCTTCTTCATCGAGGTCAGCTTCGAATCGAGGATGAATTTGCCCGGACCCGGCTCCTGGGCGGCATACGCCGCGCATGAGACCAACCCGAATAGAACGATAGCCGCCGCAATCAAACCGATACGCATATCTCTCATGGCCGCCTACTTCTTTGCCTTCGGCTTCGGTGAAGAGTGGCAGCGCTTGCAATCGGTAAGCGGGAAGGCTACCTTGCTGTGACACCTGCCGCACCACTGGCCGTTGACGATGCCGACCATCGACATGTTGTTCGAGCCTGCGGACGGCTCGAATATCTGCGGATGGCAGACCTCACACTTGAGCCAGTAGGTATGAATCTTATGCGGATAGATGACGTCGTCGACGAAGTCGCCCTTGGCCGGAATGAGGACGTCCATATCCATCGGCTCCATCTCCTCCTCGGCAGGGTCGAGCGACGGCTTCGGCTTGATGAGGTTCTCCTGGACTATCTTGGCCCAGTCGATGAGACCGTACCTGTCCCTCGGAAGCTTGGCCGAACCCAGAGCGGCCGGATGCCAGCCGCGTCCAGCCCTGTATGCGACTGACGGCGGCCTGTTCGGGTCGCCGACGCCCGCGGGCTTTCCTGACGTGTCGAGATATATGACGCTATTGATATCGGTCGGGTCTATGATACCGGTTTCCGCCTTTTTGGATGCGCTCTCGCCCTTATCCGCTTTCTTGGCGGTCGCCGATTCGGCCAAGCTGAACGTGCCTGACATCGTGATGCCGAAGACGGCCACAAGCGAGAGGAGGGCAACCTTCAAAAGACTCCTTGTTGAAGACGCTTTCATTGTTTCCTCCTTTGGTATCCGCGCGCATGGACGGGTTTTAAACTCTTATGCCGCCCTCTTTGCCGCGCACAGCATGATTTTTTAATGCATCAGAACTTTCTTATCCGCCCCGGGCCCGCAACCGTTGTCTATTGGCGCGGGGCAATCTACCGGACGTCCCTTGAATCCTAAGGAGTGGCAGCTTCAGGGTTGTACGAGTGGCACCTGTCGCAATAGAGCGGTTCCCATGCAATCAGCCCGTTGTGGCACCTGCCGCAGAACTGACCGTCCATTATCTTGGACATGTTGATGTCGTTCGCGCCCTTCTTGATGATAAAGATGTCTTCGTGACAGACCTTGCATTTGAATCTTATCCTGTGGAACCAATGCGGGAAGACCACAGGGTTCACGCCCGCCTTTTGCATGCTCTCAGACTTGCTGTTAAGGACAATGTCCGCGTATTCCGCGCTGCCTGACGACGCATAGAACAGGCCCGCGGCAACAGCGACACAAGTCATGAGGAGAATCAAGAAGCTTACTCTCTTCATCGGTTGCCTCCTTAGAGATTTGGTAATTTGCCCGGCTGACCTTCAAATGTAGTGCTGATTGTGCTAATTATAGCCCGTATCATAGCCCTCCTGTCAAGTTAAAAATTAAAAAAACTTAATCTTTACAGATCGCGCCACCTGCCGCAGCAGCGGGAACCGATTGCAAGGTCTGCGCTACAGGCACACGATTGCCCATGGCGCGCACCGTACCACCGAACCGCCATGCTTATTGAAAATGTGTAAAGAGCTGTGGTATAAATACTGGATTCGCTTTTTTCACCGCCTGTGCCATTACCAGGGGCGCAAGCGGGGCAAGAAATTTTTTGTATTTCAGGAGGTCTTGGATTGACTGATTCCATCGTCATGGAGCCGCTCGGCGGCTTGAAAAGGACGTGCTACTGCGGCCAGGTGCGGCCATCTCACATGGGAACGCGCATAACGCTCATGGGCTGGGTGCAAAGGAGACGCGACCACGGCGGCCTGATATTCATTGATCTCCGCGACCGCGAGGGCGTAGTCCAACTCGTCTTCAGCCCGGACGCCCCGGCCGTGCACGCAAAGGCGCACGACATCAGGAGCGAATACGTCCTGGCCGTAACCGGAGACGTGCGCATGAGGCCGGACGGCACGCAGAACACGGGCCTTGCAACCGGGCTTGTGGAGGTGGCTGTAACCGAGCTAAAACTCCTTAACGATTCAGCGCCGCTGCCGTTCATGCTCGAGGACGATACAGACGTATCCGAGATGACGCGGCTTAAGTACCGCTATCTGGATCTGCGCCGGCCGTCACTGCAAAACAAGCTCGTCTTGCGCCACAAGGTGGCGATGTCCACGCGGAACTACCTCTCTGAGAACGGCTTCCTCGAAATAGAGACCCCGGTGCTCACAAAATCCACGCCCGAAGGCGCGCGCGACTTCCTCGTGCCGAGCAGGCTCAACCCCGGCGCCTTCTACGCTTTACCCCAGTCGCCGCAGATCTTCAAACAGATACTCATGATTGGCGGCTTTGACAGGTATTTTCAGGTGGTCAGGTGCTTCCGCGACGAAGACCTGCGCGCCGACCGCCAGCCGGAATTCACGCAAATCGACGCGGAGATGAGCTTTGTCGAGGCAGAGGACGTGATAACCGTAATGGAAGGACTCATCAGGCGGCTCTTCAAGGACGGCATCGGCCTTGAATTGAAGACGCCCTTCCCGCGCCTTACATATAAGGAAGCGGTCGGCAGGTTCGGGCTCGACAACCCGGATGTGCGTTTCGGGCTTGAACTTGTCGACCTTACCGAGACCGTCCGCAACTGCGGTTTTAAGGTTTTCGATGATACCGTTGCAAAGGGCTGGCCTGTAAAGGCCGTCTGTGCCAAAGGCTGCGCCGAGTTCTCGCGCAAAGACCTCGACGACCTGACGGCGGTTGCCGTATCCTACGGCGCAAAAGGGCTTGCATGGGTAAAGCTCACAGCCGAAGGCTGGCAGTCTCCCATAGCAAAGTTCCTCTCAGACGACGTCAAGGCCGCGATAACAAAGGCGCTCAACGCGGCCACCGGCGACCTCATCCTCTTTGCCGCTGACAAGCCCTCGGTTGCCAATACCGTCCTCGGCAGGGTCAGGCTCAACATCGGCAACCGCATGGGACTTATCCCTAAGCACGGCTTCAACTTCGTCTGGGTCACGGAATTCCCGATGCTCGACTATGACGAGACCGAGAAGCGTTACGTGGCCGTGCACCACCCGTTCACCGCGCCGATGGACGAAGACCTTGCAAGGCTCGATACCGACCCGCTGACTGTACGCGCGAAGGCGTACGACCTCGTGCTGAACGGGTCGGAAATCGGCGGCGGCTCGATAAGAATCCACCGGAGCGACGTTCAATCGAAGGTATTCGGCAAACTCGGCATCAGCGAGGACGAGGCGCGGCTTCGTTTCGGCTTCCTGCTCGACGCCCTCTCATTCGGCACCCCGCCGCACGGCGGCATCGCATTCGGCCTGGACAGGGTCATGGCCATAATGACCGGGTCGGAGTCGATCCGCGACGTCATCGCCTTCCCCAAGACGCAGAAGGCCGCCGACGTGATGAGCGAGGCGCCATCGACCGTTGACCAGAAACAGCTTGACGAGATTTCGATAAGGGTGGTGAAGAAGAAGGCGGAGTAGCGAGGTTGGGATTTACACATCCCCCTTTCCTAAGAGACCTTTGCATAAGTCAGATTTATGTAGCGCAGGCCTTCAGGCCTGCGTCTTTGTCGCAGCGTTCGCTAACGAATAGCAGGGCTAAAGCCCTGCGCTACGCGCACCGTATACTTCTTTTCTTGAGAAAACACAGTTATGCAAAGGTCTCTTTCCTAAAGGGGGATTGAGGGGAATTATCCCCCCCCTGACAAGGCGGGCAAGGGACTCCCCCCTTTCCTAAATGGGGGGGGGACTGAGGGGGATTATCCCCCTCCCCTGACAAGGCGGGCAAGGGACTCCCCCCTGATAAGGGGGGCAAGGGGGGTTTGTTTGATACGCCAAGAAAAAATTGACATTGAACCTATACGATGCGGCTGGGTGAGCGACGACCCGCTCTATATCGCGTACCACGACACCGAGTGGGGCGTGCCCGTGCATGACGACCGGCGGCTCTTCGAGTTCCTCATCCTTGAAGGCGCGCAAGCGGGCCTCAGTTGGCTTACCATCCTGAAAAAGAGGGAGAATTACAGAAAGGCCTTTTCCGGGTTCGACCCTGCGAAGGTGGCCCGATTCAGAGAGGAGAAGATTCAACGCCTCCTGCTCGACCCCGGCATCATCCGCAACCGGTTGAAGGTCAGGGCGGCCATAAACAACGCGGCTGCGTTTTTAAAGATACAAGATGAGTTCGGCTCGTTCGCAGAGTACAGTTGGCAATTCGTAGGCAACAAGCCCATAAAAAACACCTTCAAAACCATCAAACAAGTCCCCGCCACAACCCCTGAATCCGACTCATTCAGCAAGGACTTGAAAAAGAGGGGTTTTAAATTCGTCGGCTCGACCATCATCTATGCCCACATGCAGGCGGTGGGCATGGTCAACGACCATACGAAGGATTGTTTCAGATACAAGGAATTGAAGTGAAACCTGTAGGTTGACGCAGTGTAACCCGCCAATCGTAATTACAGGACGCGGTGCCTCCCGGAGGCGCTCCCACGCCAGAGCGTGGGAACAAGGAATTAGGAAAACATCGTGATTTACAAGACAAGACAAAACAGATTTTTGTGCACAATTCTCATATTAGCCACATGTATGGGAATTTTCTTTTCACAGTCCGCAGCAGCATCCGATACCATTGAGAAATCCGGAGATGCCCTTGTGGTGTTAATACCGGCAATCGCATACGGCACAACATTCTACCTGGATGACGACGAGGGGCGCACGCAGTTTTACAAATCATTTTTTACAAATTTAGCCGTAACGCAAGGCTTGAAATCCACAATTAAAAAAGAACGTCCTGACGGATCAGACAAGTCATCATTTCCATCCGGTCATACTTCAATAGCATTTCAAGGCGCGACATTTCTTTATAAAAGATATGGGTTTAAATACGGCATCCCTGCATATATCGGAGCGGCTTTTGTTGGTTATAGCAGAGTTCAAGCGGACAAACACTACATTGAAGATGTTCTTGCGGGAGCGGCAATAGGCACGATTAGCAGTCTTTATTTTACTGAACCATATAAGGGGGTTACGGTAACTCCAACTGCCAATAACGGTTATTACGGCATAACCGTAAGTAAAAATTGGTAGCAATACATAGCGATAACATCAACTGAGGCTGACTCCTGCGGGTTCAAGTTTGCAACTTGAACCAAAAAGTTAGTATCAGCGACGCAGATATTCGCAACCACAATCATTTTTATAATTACGAATCAAAAAGGAGCAGGTTACAAAACTGCTCCCACCGTAGGTTACAAACCTGCTCCCGCTGTAGAAGAAGAGACCGGAGAAGGCCGCCGCAACCATTGGCCGCACCGCGCCGCCCACCCCGTCTTACCGCGCATATCTCTGATTATTGCGCGTGCTTCCACTGTAAGGTAAGTTTTTTATGTGAAGCGGCGCAGTCCCGGAGATAGAGATTTATTAGCGTCTGGTAAGGGACACCGACCTCTTTAGCAAGCCCCTTGAAGTAGCTGATGGTCTCCTCGTCCATACGCAAAGTAACCTGCCGCTTGAGCCTGCCGGCATAAGGGTTTTTCTGCGCCTTGGAAAAATCGTACTCTTTTCTCATTTCAATCACCTTTCCTTATAACATTTCTGCTCGGCCCTGGCAGCCTTTCGGGCGGAAATGATCCTGATCACCTCATCGCTCTCCCGATAACAGTGACAAACCACCAATATTTGAAGGTTTGCGCTTAGACCAAGAAGAATAAAACGGTCTTCTTCGCCGGAGTGATCCGGGTCATGTATCAGCAAGGCATTTTCATCAACGAAGACCGTGCGGGCTTCGTCAAACGATATTCCATGCTTCTTTTGATTTGACGAGTCCTTTCCCTTGTCCCAGTCAAAGGCGATGTCTGCCATATTTACATTGTAAATATATAATACTTATTTGTCAATCCCTTATCGTTTCTACGCCAAAGCCCCCCTCACCCTGCCCTCTCTCCGAGGGGAGAGGGGGTTTTCTCCTCCCCTTATTTAAGGGGCGGGGCCCCCGTTGCGCGCGCAGCGCAATGCAACGGGGAGTGGGGAGGGGTTAATCTTTGCAGCCACAATGCTTGCTTGTTGCTTCGCGCACGCCCAGCTTAACTCCCCCTGCCCCCTCTTTTACAAAGAGGGGGGAGTTTCGCGCCCCTTGACAACACAGTTGCTCTCCCCGAGGGGAGAGGGTTCTTTCCCCCTTGTATAATGCTTGAGAAGTATCTTACGTTAATAGATACTGATAATCATGCGCAACAGGATGTGACAGCCCGATTCCCCCTTGGTCGCACGAGCCGAGCGCATGACCGCGAAGACGACCCAGAAGCTGAAGGCTATGACAATACTGAGGCCGATGCCGGCGGCTATGCCGCCGTGCCTGCCCGTCTTCAGGGCAAACGGGATGCCCACGAGTATCATTATGAAGTTGACGAGCGGGAAGGTAATCTTGCCGTAGAGGTCGATCTTGAACCGGGCCGCGTTATAGCCCTCGCTAACGAGCCTGTTGACGTAATTCCTAAGCTCGAAAAAGCCCATGTTCCTGTATGCGCTCTCTGCCGAGGCAAGCTCGTCCGGCGGCATGACCCCGGGCAGGACAACGTCCTTGCCTTGCGTCTTATCAGCCTTTCCATCCGGCGTAAAACTCCAGACCTCGGCCGCATCAGCCTTCCATGCGCCGTCCTTCCAAACGGCAACGCGCGCGTTCACCCTGCCTGTGACGGCAAACGGCTTGCCGACGATATAGAGCGTCACGCCGTTAAGCGCGTTCTTTTGCGTATCCATCTGCCGCACGTTCAGCAACCCGCCCTCGGTGCGCATCCAGATGCCGGATGCGCCAAAGCCCTGACCGTGCACGCCCATACGCTGACGCCGGAAGGCGTCCACCCTGGCCTGCGCCGCTGGCACGACCAGCTCGTTCATCAGGATAACGGCAACGCTCAAGACAAGCCCGGCCGCAAGCATGGGCATGAGCGCGCGCAAGAGGCGCACGCCGCCGGATTTAAGGGCCGTGATTTCGCCGTGCCTCGACAGGCTGCCGAGCGTAAGGAGCGTTGCGAGGAGCGTTATGCTTCATCAGGCCGCCCATGTTCTCGAAGACGTCTATCATGAGAAAGAGGACGACGAACGCGGCCATAGCCATCGCCAGAAGCTTGGCAAACTCCGTCAATATGTAGCGCTCAAGTCTTTTCATGGTTTGCCTGATGGCCCGGCGGATGTGTGCAACTTGTTCTGCGCATCTTGTAGCCCAGGGCTTCGGACTTCCCCCTTTGAAAAAGGCGCTAAAGACACAATGTTAGCGCACAAGGGGGCGTGGTACCCACGCCAAGCGGCGTGGGTCAGGGGATTAGCCCTGATAAGTCAGACTTAAAGGTCTGAGCTACAGTCTAACAGAGGAGCCTGAATGTCACCGTTGTGGAATTAATCAGAGATTCCTTAAATTCCCCCAACCGTCCGCCCGTCTTCAACTACCCCTGATGCCGGGTCTGCGCCCCCTGTCAGCCCAGCCCCCGAATATTATCAGGAGCGCCTGCGCCAGGCCCACATAGGCGACGACCGTTGCGTTCGGCGGCACGGAGCCTGCAAACTGTACTGCGTAAATAATGACGAGCACCCCGGCGAACGCCCATATCCCGTACCTGCCGATAGCGTTAATCGGCCGCGTCGTGCCAAGATAAAGCGACAACCCGACCGCGAAAATCAGACCCTCGACAAGGGCCGTTGCCCATGGATGGTTCCACAGCCCCATGCCGGCAAAGCTCGCGTTGGAGATGCCGATTGGCAGGTCCGGCTTATGGACTATGGCGTCAAGTAGCCAGTGACTGAGAACCCCGGCTCCCAACGCGAGCGCCGTATAAAAACGCCCCTTTAAAAGGCGGCAGATTACAAAAAGAGATACTGCCCAGAATACCGTTGCAAGGAGGCTGTGCGTAAACGGATAATACTCGAATACCAGCGGCGTAACCCTTGTCGCGCCCGGCGTTATCGTCACCCGCTCGATGCCGAGGAGTATGAAGACCGGCCAGATGATATCGAGCCAGAGCGCGGCGAGAAGGAGCGTGCCAAGGGATGTATTGGGCGCAAACCGCTTCAAGGCAAGCCCTGCGCCGTAGTGACCTATGAACATGAGATTCGTCCCCTGAGATGATATCCCGGCCGTGTTATTTAACTGCGCCCGTGGCAATGGCAAAGCTAACGTCCTGAAATAAACCTCGGCAAGAGCGGCGCGTCCTTTGCCGCCCTGAAGAATATATACGCGCCAGCCAGGAAAAAGATAATCGTCGAGGCCCAGACGGCAAGCACCGGGTTTATACTCGAATGCTCGCCAAGCGCCTCGAACGCGGTCGAGGCGACATAATAGAGGAGCACCACGCCGAGCGCGATGGTAAAGCCGGTAAACCTCGTGCCGCGCACCTTCTGTATGCCGAGCGGCACGCCCATGAGCGCGAAAAGGAGGACCGAGACCGGCAGGACGAAACGCTTATGCATATCGATGATTATGCCTGCAGGGTCTTCCCCGCGCGAGCGCATATCAGCCGCCTTCATCGCAAGCTCTCCTGCGTAGAGTTCGCGGTTCGTCCTTGAGGCCAGCATGGTCTCCGGACTTCCCGTATCGAGTTCGACCATATAGGTCGAGAAGGCGGCGATGTTATAATAGCCTTTCTCCGCGCTCTGCCTGTGCACGGCCCCGTCGTAGAGCTTCAGGTATACCGAAGAGCCGTTCTCGGGCGCGGCCATGACCCCGCGCGCGGCAAAAAAGGTATTCGGCTCGCCGCCCTTCGTCTCCTCGGCGATGAATATGCCCTCCATCTCCCCGGTGCCCGGGGTCACGTGGTCGACATAGAGCGTCAGCCCCTTGAACCTGTCGTAGAAGGTCTTCTCCTCTACGCCGGAGACGAGCGCCTGCTTTGATGCGTCAAAAACCAGCCTCTTGAGGCTCAGATTGCCCCACGGAAAGGCATACAGGGTCACGAACAGGGCGCAGACGCTCACGACCGCGGCAACGGCCATAACCGGCTTCATCAGGGTAAAGAGGCTCATGCCAGAGGCCTTCATCGCGGTCAGCTCGCTGTCAGACGAAAGGCGCGTAAACGCGGCGAGCACCGCCACAAGAAAGGAAATCGGTATCGTATAGATGAGAAACGACGGAATGACCGAGGCCACAAAGCGGGCGAGGAAGGGCACACCGGCCCCGTAGACCACGGCGAGCTCGACGAGCTTGACGACCTTGCTGAGGAGGGCGGTAGCCGTGAAGATGCCAAGGCTTAAAAGGAAAGGGACAATGATTTCTTTAAAGACGTATCGCGTCAGGATACCCGGCATTTGATAATCATACTATAAAGCCGGGGCTCTCACAACATGGTTTTACATCTATCTGTCCTGCTATCCCTGTGAGACCCGCCTTGCCCATAGCGTGTGCGCTGCCGCCTCAGCCTTTGCCGCCAAAGGCTCGCATCCCGCGTCATCAGTTTGTCAGTAATACGAAAAATAATCACGGGGAATTGCGTTTAACTATCCATCCTGTTAACTTAAATTTTATAGTTGCCAATTTATGTAGTCAGGTATATACTACGTGAATGCTAAGCAAAGAAGAGATACTCGGCCGCCTGAGGACGCTGCGAGAGGCACGGTCGCTCCTTCAGGAACACGTGGCCAGAAGCCTCGGCATAGACCGCACCACATACGTCCGCAAGGAGAAGGGGCATATCCCGATAACCACCGAAGAATGGTTAAAGCTCGCGCAGGCGATGCAGGCCGATCCGGCGTACTTCTTCGGCACACCGGAGGCGATTGAAAAGGATAGCAAGGACGCCTTTGACGAAGATGACCTGTTGAGGCTCTACAGGTCGTTGAACCACGAAGAACGCTTGAGGTTCGTCTGCGGCATAAGAGAGGCCGTCCGGAAGATGCGGCAGCAGACGGCGCAGGACGCCCTTTGAGAGCGGCGGGCCGCGCCGCTTGCAAGGCCCGGCTCTACACAGAGCAGCTATCTTACGCCGAGAGGTCTTGACATTTGCACTCCGGTCTGTTACTTCTTAATGTGTACGGAGGTAACGTCCATGAAACCTCGAATGAAGAGATACGCCGTTGGCGCAGTCGCCCTGGGCCTCGCCATTTACGGGGTCTTCGGCAGCGGCGAGCTGCTTGACCTCTTGCGCGCGCAGAAAGAGCGCGACACCGTCCTCGACGAGATAAAACGCATCGAGGCGGACAACTCCGGCCTTGACGAGAAGGTTCGCCTCCTTAAGACCGACAGACGTTACATCGCCCACGTGGCGAGGGTCGAACTCGGCATGATAGGCAAAGACGAGATAGTCTACAGGGTCAAGACCCCCGGCGGCGACGCCGGCCAGAAGCCCGCACGCTAACCCGCACCGGCGCAACGACTCTCAACGCACACCCTGCGAGATATGATGAAAAAGGCCCTTAAGCTTGCCGGCATACAGATGACCTGCGCGCCCGAGACCGGGAAGAACCTTGCAAAGGCCGCAAGCCTCATCGAGATAGCAGCCGGCGAGGGCGCAGGGCTCGTTGCCATGCCGCAACTATTCTCCACCCAATGGTTTCCCGCCACCATCGACAAGGCCCGCTTCTCGCTTGCCGAGACCGGGGACGGCCCCACCGTCACAGCGCTGCGCGAGTTGGCCGCAAGGCTCGGCGTGGTCGTCGTCGCGCCCATATACGAGGAAGACCGCGGCACACGCTTTAACACCGCGTTTGTCATAGACGCCGACGGTACGATTGCGGGCAAGTACAGGAAGATGCACGTCCCTGCGCTCCCCCTGTGGGAAGAGAAGACCTACTTCAGCCCCGGAGACCTCGGCTTTCAGGTCTTCAAGACCAGGGTGGCGAATATCGGCGTGCAGATATGCTGGGACGTCTTCTTCCCCGAGGGCGCGCGCATACTGGCCCTCGGCGGGGCGGAAATCATCGTCGCGCCCACTGCCTCGGCCTTCATGCACTCTGCAGCGCGATGGGAGCGCGCCATAGCCGCCTCGGCGCAGAGTAACGGCCTCTTTATCCTGCGCGTCAACCGCACGGGCGCGGAGGCGCATCAGGAGTTCTACGGCAGGAGTTTTTGCATGGGGCCTGACGGCGAACTCGTCTCTCCACCGTCCGGCGGACAGGACGGGGTCGTGCTCGTGGACATCGACCTCGGCGCCATCGCGGATGCGCGATGCGACTGGACGTTTTTAAAGGACAGAAGGCCTGAAGAATACACGGAGATAACGCAGAAAAAATGAAATCGCGCCACAACATCAAGGAGATCATAAACTCGGCGGTTCAGGCCGCCAGGGCCGAAGGCCTTATCAAGATCGGGACGCTGCCGGATATCGTAATCGAAAAATCACGCAAGGACGAGTTCGGGGACTTTGCCACGAATATCGCCATGGTCCTCGCCCCGCTTGAAAAACGCCCGCCGCGCGAGGTCGCCGCCATTATCGCCGCTAAGATTCAGGATGCGAAAGAGACCACCGGAGTCCCGCTCGTGAAAAAGTGCGAGGTCGCGGGCCCCGGGTTCATAAATATATTTCTCATGGAGACCTACTGGCTCTCCATACTCAGGGATATACTCGATAAGGGCGAGGCGTTCGGCAGGTCTGAGGCAGGCGCAGGCAAGAAGGTCTTGCTTGAGTTCGTCAGCGCCAACCCCACCGGACCGCTCCACATAGGCCACGGCAGGGGCGCGGCAGTGGGAGACGCAACCGCCCGCATAATGGCCGCGGCCGGATATGCAGTAACAAAAGAATTTTACATAAACGACATCGGCAAGCAGGTCTTGACGCTCGGCAGATCGGTCTATATCCGCTACCTTCAACTGCTTGGCAAAAAGATTGAGCTGCCAGAAGACTCTTACAAGGGCGAGTATATAAAAGACGTTGCCATTGAATTCCGCAAAGAGAACGGCGACAATTTCAATAACGGGATATTGGATATTCAGGGTAATAACCGGCAGATTGAGCTTCTTCAGCCTTTCATAGATTTCGCAAAGAAACGTCTGCTTGACGATATCAAGACCGACCTTGCCGCATTCGGCGTAGCCTTCGACAACTGGTTCAGCGAGGCCTCACTTTACAAGCCTGAAAACATCGTAGACAAAGCCATCGAGACGCTGAAAAAGGACGGGTTCGCGCGCGAGGAAGACGGCGCACTCTGGCTGAAGACCATGGAGCTTGCGAACGACGACAAGGACAGGGTCTTAGTCAAGGCGGACGGGTCAAAGACCTATCTGGCCTCTGACGTGGCTTATCATAATGAAAAGGCCAAACGCGGGTTTGACATCCTCATAAACGTCTGGGGCGCGGACCACCACGGGTACGAGGCGCGGATACGCGCGGCTCTGAAGGCATTCGGCCATGACCCCACCATCCTGAAGATAATCTTCATCCAACTCGTCGCGCTCCTGCGTAACGGCGCTCCCGTTGCCATGGGCAAACGCGAGGGCGAGTTCGTCACTCTCAGGCAGGTCATGGACGAGGTCGGCGCGGACGCCTGCCGTTTCTTCTTCCTCATGCGTAAGGCGGACGCGCAACTCGACTTCGATCTTGAATTGGCCAAAAGCCAGGCCCCTGAAAACCCGGTCTACTACGTCCAGTACTGCCATGCGCGCATCAGGTCGATTATAGACTATGCGAAAGAGCAAGGCGTGAACGTGCCCGCAGACACCGAGGACGAGGCGCTTGCGCTGCTCACGAGCAAGGACGATATCGACCTTATAAAACACCTTGCGCTCTTTGAGGAGGTCGTCGAGAAGAGCGCCTTAGCCATGGAGCCGCACCGCGTGACATATTACCTCACCGAGCTTGCGGGCATCTTCCACCCGTACTACAACCGTAACCGCATCGTCACGGACGACGCCGGGCTTACGGCCGGCCGCCTCTTATTGTGCACGGCAACCGCACAGGTCATCAAAAACGGGCTGGGCCTGCTCGGGGTATCCGCACCGGACAAAATGTAGGGAAGGTTTTTGCGCCGCGCCCAAATCCATTTCCAAGACTTCGTAGCGCAGACCTTCAGGTCTGCATTCCTGCCGCAGCCTGCCGTTGCAAAAAAGGGCTGCAGGGCTAACGCCCTGCGCTACCCGTCATTATCCGGCACGCGCCGTTTGCGGAGAAAAAAATGAGCAAAGAATCCATACTCGCCCTTGTCACGGCCATTGTCTGGGGGGTTGCCCCTGCCCTTGAAAAGACCGGGCTAAACGGCAGAATCGAGCCGTTTACCGGCGTGGTCGTCCGCACCATACCCATCGTTATACTGGCGGTCGTGGGCATGTTCACTATCGGCAAGGTGAGCGACCTTCAGAATATCGACCTGCGGAGCGCCGCTTTCGTGGCCGGTGGCGGCATTGCCGCCGGGTTCGTCGGTCAGTTCGCCTTCTACTCGGCCCTGAAGACCGGGCAGGCCTCTGTGGTCGTGCCTCTGGCCGCGACCTATCCGCTCTTTGCGCTCCTCATCTCCATCTTCTTCCTCGGCGAGACGATTACATGGCCAAAGGCCGTTGGCGCATGCCTCGTGGTCGGCGGCGTGGTGCTGCTTTCCAGGGTATAGACCCTGGCCTGCTATCCTTTAAGCCCGGCCTTGAACTCCATCATCTTCATTATGTCCCTTCGCGATATCACCCCTACGAGCAGGCCCGCCTCCACCACCAAAAGCCTGCCTGCGCCTTCATTGAACATCCTCAGGAGCGCGTCGAGCGCCGGAGAGTCAGGCGCAAGCATCTTCTCAGGGTCGATACTCATCATCACGTCGGCCACGCGCGTCGAAGGCCACCTGTCTCTGGGCAGCTCGCGTATGGGCGCAAGCATCAGAAGCCCCTTAGGCCGGCCCATTGAAACGACCGGAAAGCTCGCATAGTGGTGCGTCAGGAAATACCCGTCAACCGCCTCGGCTACGCTTACGTTTTCGTCGATGGTCACCACGTCAGTCGACATGAGGTCTTTCACCTTCACGCCTTCGAGCGCCTGTTTGATGAGAAGCTGCTCATAGCCGGAGCCCGCTGCCTGCTGCAGAAAGACACCTATGAATATCGACCACAGGCCCGCGATGTTGCCCGTAAGTATCTGCACCGCGCCGAAGATAATCAGGAGCAAGGCAAAGCCCTTGCCCGCGGCGCTGGCCGCGCGCGTTGCGGCGGCGAGATTGCCGCTCATGCGCCACCAGACGGCGCGAAGCACCCTGCCACCGTCGAGCGGAAAGCCGGGTATCATGTTAAAGACGACGAGGACGATATTTATCATCGCGAGATACGAGAGGATGGCCGCAACCAACGGGTTTACCGCATTGCCAACGAGGCGCGCGGCAAGCCAGAACGCCCCGGCGAGAACAACGCTTGCGAACGGCCCGGCAAGCGCAATCTTGAGCTCCGCCATAGGGTCTTGCGGCTCGCCGGAAAGATGCGCCACGCCGCCGAAGATGAAGAGCGTTATCTCGTCAACCCTGACCCCGAGCCTGTTGGAGACATACGAATGCGAGAGTTCGTGCGCGAGGACGCAGGCAAAAAGGAGAAAGGACGAAATCACCCCCATGACGACATATGCGGCCCTGTCAAAGCCCGGATGCCTCGCAGGGAAGTATCCGAAGGCGAGGCTCCACGCAAAAAAGACGAATACGACAAACCACGTGTAGTCTATCGTTATCCTTATCCCGAATATCGTTCCAACCCTGAATCCGCGCGCCATTGTCCACTCACCTCCGCATCCCCGCGATTCGCAGCGCGAGGATTAATCATCACCCAGGCTGCGCCAAACCCTCGCGCCGCCGTCTTCCTCCGCCATGCCGCCGTCTTTACGCCCGACGCCGGGACGGCCAATCAGTCCCCCCGTCTCCTATTCTGATTTTAGCATAAGTCAGACCGGCGCGCGCGTTACCGGACTTGTCATAGGGCGCGTTACAGGATAAGATGATTGATATGAAGCCTCTTGTGGAAGTGCGCGGACTGACCAAGTCCTTTAACGGCATAAAGGCGGTGGACGATATCTCCTTCGAGGTCTACGAGGGCGAGATACTGGGGCTTATCGGGCCTAACGGCGCGGGCAAGACCACGACCCTGCAGATGCTCCTCGACCTGACCACACCGACCTCCGGGGAGATACGGATATTCGGACTGGAGCTTGCGTCGAACAGGGCGCTGATACTCGGCCAGGTCAACTTCTCGTCGTCGTATATCTCGCTCCCGCACTCCCTGACCGTGCGTGAGAACCTCAAGATATTCGCAAGGCTCTACGCCGTGGCCGAACCCGGCGAGCGCATCGCCGAGCTTACAACGGCCTTTGAGATAACCGATCTGCTCGACGTGCCCGTACGAAGGCTCTCGTCCGGCCAGATAACCCGCGTCTGCCTTACCAAGGCCCTGCTCAACGACCCGCGGATACTCTTCCTCGACGAGCCCACGGCCTCGCTCGACCCGGACATAGCGGACAAGACTCGCGCGATGCTCAAGCGGATAAAGGCCGAACGCGGCCTGTCGATACTATACTCGTCGCACAATATGCAGGAGATGGAGGATATCTCCGACAGGGTCATATTCATGGACTCGGGCCGCATCATCGCCTCAGGGAGGCCGTCCGAGATAAAGGAAAAATTCGGCGGGGCCTCGCTTGAAGAGGTTTTTCTGAAGGTCGCGCGCAGATGAAACTATCGAGGGTATTCGCATACGCGATACGGCACATATACCTCTACAAGCGGAGCTTCCCGAGGCTCATGGAGGTCTTCTACTGGCCGCTCCTCGACCTCCTGCTCTGGGGGTTCGTCACCGTCTACCTTGCAAAAAACGCCGTGCCGGGCTTCGTCGCCTTCTTTGTCGGCGCGCTGATACTGTGGGACATGCTCTTTCGGAGCCAGCAGGGCATCTCCGTCTCGTTCCTCGAGGACGTCTGGTCGCGTAACCTCCTGAACATCTTCGTAAGCCCCATGAGCGCGGTCGAATACGTCGCATCCCTCATGGTCATAAGCGTCGTAAAGCTCCTGCTCACCTCGACCGTGATGATAACCCTTGCGTGGGTATTGTATTCGTACAACATCTTCCACTTCGGCATCCTGCTCGTCCCGTTCATCGCCAACCTCGTCATAATGGGCTGGGCCATCGGCATAGTCACCACCGCTCTGATACTCAGGTTCGGCCAGGAGACCGAGGTCCTTGCATGGGGTGTGGCGCTCTTCTTCCAGCCCATATCAGCGGTCTTCTACCCGGTCTCGGTCCTACCGCCGCCGCTTAACACCATCGCCCGGTTTACGCCCTCGGCCCACGTCTTCGAGGGGATGCGCGCCGTAATCAACACAGGGACGTTCCCGGCCAACGAACTCATCTGGGCCGCCTGCCTCAACCTCGCCTACGTCACCTTTGCCGTCGCATTCTTCTCATGGAACTTCCGCGTGGTGAAAAGAAAAGGTCTGCTGGTAAAGATAGGCGAGTAAGACGGCGCATCCGTTGTACATGCTCAGTAATTAGGTAACTCTTTTGGTAGAATGAAGCAAGCCAAAGGAGGTATTCATGCAGTATTCGTATCAGGTTATTGTAAAGCGTTGGCTTCCGATACTCAGAGAATACGAGCGCACAAAGAGCAAG